>JBAXIK010000034.1:0-14842 GCA_037138415.1 Opitutia bacterium
GTTGAAAGACTCTCGGGGGTTAATACGATATGCTTTGATAAGACAGGGACGTTAACTACGGGAGAACCCGTAGTCGCTTCGCTCGAAGTTTACCCGCCCGAAAATCGCAACAAAACATTGTCCGCACTACTTTCTATTGAATCCAATTCGACGCACCCCTTTGCAGTTGGAATCCTTAAGGCCTGCCGTACTGAGGGTGCACAATTACTTCCTGTCAATGGTCTCAACAACTTCCCAGGCAAAGGAATTTCCGGAGAGTTGGATGGAGTAGTCTGGAAAGTCGGTGGACGTGATTTTGTCGGCTGTGCAGCCCTGCCGTCCACCCCCTTCGCGAGTGAAGCCATTATCAGTGAAGTTTGGGCGTCCGATGGGTCAACCATCGCTCGCGTCACTTTGGTCGACGAAGTTCGCAAAGAAAGCGCCTCCACCCTTTCCGCTCTACATCAGTCAGGCATTCACACCATCATGCTTACGGGCGATCGCGAAGAAGCTGCCGCCGTTGCTGCGAAAAAAGTAGGTGTACAGAAATTCGCTGCCGCCCTCTCACCCGAAGATAAAATGCAAACCGTGCGGAAAATTTCCGCTGATGGACATATTGTCGCCATGGTCGGTGATGGCGTGAATGACGCCCCAAGCCTAGCCGCCGCCGATATCGCTATCGCCATGGGAAATCGCGGAAGCGATGCCGCCCTAGAATCCAGCGATGTCGTTTTGATGGACGATAAAATTGATAAACTTCTAAATGCGATCGAACTCAGTAAGGCCGCCCGCACCGCCATTCGTATTAATATTATTATTTCTGTGGGTGCTGCACTCACGATGGCCACGATCGTCATCCTTAAGGGTGCAACCTTATCCCTCGGCGTGATGGTACACGAAGGTAGCACCGTCATCGTATGCCTAAACGGACTACGCTTATTAGCCCACCGCCCTAAGGCTTAGACTAAGATAATTTCTTTTCCAAGAAAAGGGCACGGCCGGTGGCGGAATCGAGTTGGTAAGATACAAATCCGACCGCGTCGTAAAGTTTTCGGGCATGCTGATTATGCTCCAGGACTTCGAGCGTGAGCTTACAGCAGCCACGGCGCTGCGCTTCGGCCTCAATCGCAGCCATTAAAGCCTTACCGACACCACGACATTGAAACTTGGGCAACACGGCCAAGTCGTGAATATTGATTAAGGGGCGACAAGCAAAAGTAGAGAATCCTTCAAAGGCAATGAGTAGCCCCACCGCATGACCCTCCGACCATGCTAACAGCACGATGGCATGAGGACGCTTCGAGAGTTCAGCACCCAGCTTGGCACGTACCTGCGGGGATAACGGCACGCCACCACCGACGGTGTGTGAAGCGTAGGAATTTAAAACCTCAACGACCGCATGAGACTCGGCCGATTTCAACCAATCGACCGGACGAATCTCAAGGACTATCGCAGCCATCGCTTAACGCAATTCTTTGCCTGAACCGTCGAACAACTTAAAGGTTTCAATGCTATAAGTAGCATCAGGCTTAGTGCCTAGGCGAACCCTACATGACTTCATTAAATCGCGGAAATATTCGCGGTCTTCTTTCACGATGCGATCCAAGTTAATCGGGTGAAGCAGAATATTAATTTCTAATTCTTTATCCGGACCGACTTGTTCACGCAGACGACGAATCACACTTAAAAGCTTACGCTGAATTTCTACCGAAACTGTACGAGGGTTTTTAACGATGCCACGACCCTGACAATGGGGACAATCCATGTACATCGAGGTCGTATTCGACTCGGTGTGACGCTGACGTGTCATCTGCAACACGCCTAATTGCGAAATCGGTAAAATCTGGTGCTTGGCTCGATCGTCTTCCATCGCCTCGCGCAAAGTATCGTAAACGGTTTTACGATCTTTAGGGTTTTTCATATCGATGGTATCAATCATGATTAAGCCCCCTAAATTGCGGAGCTTGATTTGGCGCGCTCCCTCGGTGACGGCCTCGATATTGGCCTGTAAAATATAGTCTTTACCATCTTTGGTCGTACCGCGGTGCGAGCCCGTATTTACGTCGATAGCGGTAAGTGCTTCGGTTTCATCAATCACGATTTCTCCGCCGCTAGGCAATGGAACGCGACGTTGGAAGAGCTGTTCAATCTGGCGTTCGATATTATAGCGTTCGAATACCGGAATCGGATCTTTATAAAGTTCGACGCGTGAACTGGAACGCGGAGAAATTTCCGCAACCAAGTCTTGGACGATTTTAAAGTCCTCTGGATTATCAACGAGAATACGATCCACCTCTTCAGTGAGGAAATCGCGAACAGTTCGTTCAATCAAACCAGGTTCAGTGTAGAGTAAGATCGCCTTTTGTTCCGACTTATTAATCTTCTCCACAATCCCTTGCCAGCGACGAAGTAACATATGGAGATCGCGGACAAACCAACGCGCCTGTTTACCTTCACCCGCCGTGCGAATGATGACACCCATCCCTTCAGGAATCGTGAGTGAGCGTAAAATATCCTTCAAGCGTTCACGCTCGGGAGCTTCTTCAATTTTTCGCGAAACACCGCAAGCACCACTGAAGGGCATTAAGACTACAAATCTTCCAGGGAGGGCGATGTTGGTTGTCGAACGAGGACCCTTAGTTCCGATGGTATCCTTAACTACCTGAATCACGATGTCCGAACCCGCTGGAAACAGCGTGGGGATGTCTTTCGCTTGGTAGCGCGCTTTACGTTGTTTTTGTTCAGCCGATTCATTGTCGCGGATGAATTCAACCTGCGAGTCATTAGCAGCCGGCAACATATCCCAGTAATGCAGGAAGGCATTTTTCGACTGACCTATATCGACGAAGGCGGCTTTTAATCCGGCTTCGAGATTTTGAACGCGTCCTTTAAAAATCGAACCGACCATGCGGTTTTCACCTTTGTGTTCGATTTCGAATTTATCGAGAACGCCGTTCGTGAGCAAGGCGACGCGCTTTTCGAGCGTCTCGGCATTAATGACGAGTTCGCGATAATTAGCACGGTCTTTGGAGAAGTGCTTCACAATGCGTTGCAAGAGAGGTAACTCTTTGCGACGTTGCGCAGCCTCTTCGGCTAGTTGCTTTGGATCAACCCCGGAGGAAGTCAGCGGGGCGCTTTCTTCAGGGAGGTCGTTAAGGTTTTCGTCGGAATTATTTTGGTCGGTCATCGCAGTAGTATGGCTTAAATGCCAGTTACTGGAGTCCCCCTATTCTCACCGCCATCCACCGAATGTCGGTGAACGCTCTGGACTAATCCGAGAAGCAAAAAGCAGCTGAGAATAAAGGACCCCCCGTAACTGAGGAAAGGTAGTGGAACGCCCGTGACGGGCATTAAATCGATATTCATGCCAATATTGATAATGACATGGGTGCCGATAATCACAGCGGCACCAATTGCTAACAAAGATCCAAATCGGTCGATGGCTAATAATGCGGTTCGTACAATCCGCCAGAGTAACAGTGCAAAAGCAACAACGACACAGAGCCCTCCCTGAAAACCGATTTCTTCAGCCATTCCAGAAAATAGAAAATCATTATGCGCCGCAGCTTCGGGAAGGTAACCATACTTCGCTTGCGTGCCCTTACCGATGCCTTGTCCCTCTAATCCACCACGACCAACCGCAATCACGGCTTGTTTCACATTCCAAGTCGCGCCACGTCCACGGGGATCGATGATGGAAGGTGCCACAAATGAAAGTAAACGTTCGCGTTGGTAGTCCTTCAAAAGAAAAAACCAGGCGGTCTCTTCATGCTTACCACGCACTGATTTAGCAGGATTTAAATCCTCTTCATGCGCTTGAGCGTAAGCGGTAACCTTGGAAGCGTAAGAAACCAAGTCGATGGCGACGATAGCTCCTAATAAGACGGCACTCAATCCCGCCACCATGAAAAACCTGGAACTCAGGCCGGCAACAAACAACAAGGCAAATGACAGTGGAAGGTAGATGAGTGCAGAGCCTAGGTCAGGCTGCACAAAAATCAAGACAAAGGGTAATCCCGCAGCCGCCAAAACTTTGACGACGGTGGGCCACGACTTACGCCAAGAACCAATCGGATTTAAGACCAAGACCGCCGCAATAAAAATGAGGACGGAAACTTTGGCGAATTCAGAGGGCTGAATCGAAAAGGGGCCGAAATCCATCCAGCGGCGGGCCCCGTTAATACTACGAATAAATGAACCTATATTTATTTTAAAAAATGCACAAAAAGATATCGGAACGAGCACGAGTACTCCAATTAAATAAATGCGGCGCGCGTGGACACGTAGGTTGCGATAATCTAACGAGGAAATCATCCAGTAAGCCACCCAACCAATGGCCAAATAAATCATCTGGGAATTGGCAAAATTAGTCTGCCGATACGATCCCGCTGAATTAATCGCAATGACCCCTAGGGTGCTCAAAAATAAAATAATGACGACCTGCGTCCAGTCCGTCCGCCAAGAAAAATTGGCAAATTTTTCCCACCAGGCAGACACCTGTGCTCCTTCACTCTCAAAAAGGCGGGACATAGGTAAAATCAAACATCTAAAAGGCAATGTGCAAGGCGAACCTCCCGAAAGGGCTTGCGGACTGGGCGGAGCTAGTAACTTTTAAAGCCGACCACACCGCTTCAACTGCATGGCATTTGCTACCGACCAAAGTACAATTTCTGTAGTCATCTTTTTTGCAGGGATGATGGTTGCTTACGCTTTCTTGAAACGGAGAGCGTCTAGCCTGAAAGCCATGTACGCCGAGCGTTTAAAAAATGAAATCGAGTTGGCGAAACGTGAAGCGTCCTTAGAAACCTCTGAACTACAAGTTAAAGTAGAAGCCTCTCAACGTGAGGCGGGTCGACTGCTCGCCCTCGCTCAAACCGAAGCTGAAGCAGTCATCGCGCTAAAAATAGCCAATGAAAAAGAGCGCGAGTTTTTACAAAAAGAACTATTACGTCTCTCGGGCATAAAAGCCGATGAAGCGAAACGCCTGGCGTTTGAATCACTGCAAAAAAAATATGAAAGTGAAGCACGCCGTTTGCGGGAAGAAAATCTCGAACGTCCTGAACAAGAAACCGAAGAAGAGGCTCGTCGTATTTTAATTACCACGATGCAACGGTTGACAACGACGACCACACAAGACGCGACCGCCGTTTCCGTTTCTATTCCCAGTGAAGACATGAAGGGGCGTCTCATCGGTCGTGAAGGTCGCAACATTCGTACCTTTGAACAAAGCACTGGCGCCACCCTACTCATCGATGAAACTCCAGGCATGGTTTTAATTTCCTGCTTCGACCCCGTCCGGCGCGAAGTTGCTCGGATTGCCCTTGAACGTATGGTTAAAGACGGTCGAATCACCCCCACTTTAATTGAAGATTTTGTGCTTACCGCCGAAAATGAAGTCACGCGTCATGCTCAACACCTAGGCCACGAAGCGGTGAGAGATTTAGGGCTTCCACCGATGGATGTTAAGGTCGAAGAATTATTAGGCCGACTACACTTCCGCTTATCTTCGAATCAGAATACCTTAGCGCACTCCGTCGAAGTGGCCCAAGTCTGCGCCGTGCTCGCTGCAGAAATTGGTATCGATCCCGTGATAGCGAAACGCGCGGGATTATTGCATGATCTAGGAAAAGCGATTGATGCGGATAATGGATTAACTCATGCCGCCGCGGGAGCTAATCTTCTGCGTCGCGTCGGTGAAGATCCACGCATCGTCAACGCCGTCGCCGCCCACCACCGCGAGGTGGAAGCAGAAAGTTTATTCGCACCTCTCGTGATGATTGCGGATAGTGTTTCGGGCTCACGTCCCGGAGCTCGTTCATCGACTTTAGAAAGTTACGCTCAACGCGTGAAGAATCTGGAAGAGTTAGTGCTGACCTTTGAGGGCGTTAAAGAAGCTTACGCCTTTCAATCGGGCCGCGAACTTCGCGTCATCGTCGATCCCGTGAAAGTGGACGACTTTGCCGCGAGCGAATTACTTCGCCGACTCCGTTCCGCGATTGAGGAAAAACTCTCCTACCAGGGTAACATCAAAATTACCCTAATCCGAGAGCAGCGCTTTACCGACGAGGCTCGCTAGACCTAGGGTCAGCCCACCTCAATTAAAGGCCTAAAAGGCCGAATTATGAACAAAGTTTCACCATTTTGAAGCAATGGGGACTTTCTTATTGTTAAAGTAGGGGGAGGTACTTATTCACAGGGGTTCTAAGATGAGAATCTTAGCACCCTCGGTACCTCTCTTATTCAACATAAGTCAAAAGCAGGAAACCGAAAATACCGACCCATCAGCCACAACGGCCGAGACGGTCATCACCCAGCGACCTACTAAATAAGTCGCCACATCCAAGAGAAAATGAACCCAGAAGAAAATAAAGGTCAGGAAAATACTTCCTCACCCTCCGTTGCCCCCGTGGCAACAAACCCAGCACCACGCATTACCGAATCTAAGTTGGAAGTCGCTCACGCGACCCTCCCCCCTATGTCAGTAATCGGTGCTTCCACCGAACCCGCCGTCAAACCCGGAACTATCTCAACACCTAAGCAATTTGGTCGTCGTGGTACTCCTTCAAACGTCGCCCCTAGTGGCAAAACCGCAAACTCACGCCCTTCAATCGGCGTGATCGAAAATCCCGCTCAAGTCACTGAATCACTTTCCGGTGAATTAGCAAAACAGCCTCGTCCAACTCAAGCCGCTCCTGCGTCGTACCAAGCTCCTCGCGAGCCACGTCATGAACAACCACGTCATGATCAGCCACGTCACGAGCAGCCACGTTTTGAACGCGACTCACGTCCTCCACAATATCGTGCCCCACGTGAACCTCGTGAACCACAACATGAGCGCCAAGAAAACGCCCATGCCGCACCACAAGCTCGTCGTGAACAGCGTCCTGAGCGTCAAAAGTTGCACATCGATCCCGTTGTGATTCCCGAACAATCTCCGATTGGTTTTTGGGCTAACTTGAAACGTAAAATTGCTTCGCTTTTCGGTATTCCCGTAAAGTCGACAGCAACGGCAGTACAAAACCGAAACCATCCGCGCAGCCGCGGTCCTCGCGATTATCGCGACGGCCCTCGCCCTCGTGATGGCCAAGGTGGTCCGCGTCGTGGAAGTCGACCAAACTTCCGTCGACAAGGTCCTCGCCAAGGATAAAAAAATTAGGGGGTGCAATTTGCACCCCCTTTTTTTATATAAAAATTAAATCATGCTCGAAGTCGCACGCATTCGTGGAGGCAATCCCATCAAAGGTTCACTGCGTGCGTCGGGTTCTAAAAATTCTGCTCTCCCTATTTTAGCGGCGGCACTACTCACCGACGAAACGGTTACACTGCACAATGTTCCTAATTTAAGCGATGTGCGCTTCATGGTCGAAATTTTAAAACACCAAGGAGCAAAAATAGAGAATCCTCAAAAGGGTACCTGGACAATCACCGCAGAAGAAATCACCCATCGCACCCCTTATGATTTAGTACGAAAGATGAGAGCTTCGGTCTGTCTACTCGGTGCCTTGGTCGGACGTCTTCGCCAAGCCGAGATGGCACTACCTGGCGGTTGCGTCATCGGTATTCGTCCCATCGATTTACACTTAAAAGGTTTAGAATCTTTAAATTGTGTCGTCGAAGTAGAAAGCGGTGTGGTAAAAGTAAACGCCCAGCAAGCTCGTGGTGAAAATGTTTTTATGGGTGGCCCGATGGGTAGCACTGTCACGGGCACAGCCAATATTATTATGGCGGCTACACTCACTCCAGGTATTACCAAAATCGAGTCTGCAGCCCTCGAACCCGAAATCAGTGACCTCTGCATTTTACTCAATAAAATGGGTGCTAAGATTAATGGCTACGGCACACCCTTAATCACTATTGAAGGTGTCGAAAAATTACATGGCTGCGAACACACCATCATTTCAGATCGCATCGAAACAGGAACCTATCTCGTGGCTGCAGCGATTACGGGTGGAGACTTAACGGTGACGCACTGTAACCCTCAACACCTCTTTGCCTTTCTCGAAAAACTTAAAGAGGTCGGCATGCATGTCGAAATAAGCGAAAATACTATTCGAGTATTCGGACAGCCCACCCAGGCCGTAGAAA
The DNA here is from genome assembly GCA_037138415.1 of Opitutia bacterium. GTDB lineage: Bacteria > Verrucomicrobiota > Verrucomicrobiia > Opitutales > UBA953 > UBA953. The sequence continues at coordinate 8,065 of JBAXIK010000034.1, forward strand.
TTGTTACTGAACCCTACCCAGGATTTCCCACCGACCTCCAAGCGCAATTCATGGCTCTGCAATTAATAGTACCCGGACGCAGCACCTTTACCGAAAAAATTTATCCTTCACGATTCATGCACGCCGCAGAGTTACAACGCATGGGCGCAGAAATTACGATCGAAGGATCAACTGCAGCGGTCTACGGCGATCGACCTCTTTCTGGCGCACCCGTGATGGCTTCCGACTTACGTGCCTCCGCCGCACTGATACTGGCCGCACTCGCCGCTACCGGCGAAACTTGGGTCCAAAGACTTTATCACTTAGACCGCGGATACGAAGAATTCGAAGAAAGACTTCGCAGCTTGGGTGCCGATATCGAGCGACTTCCCTCCTCTGCCATGCCCACGGGTTTTGCCGAGGACTGAAGATTGCTTAAATAGTTTTTCTTCTTAATTTAAACTTATGTCCGCTGGCAAAAATTCTCCCGACTCTCCCAAAAAATCCTTGGGCAAAGTGGAGGCTGCCTCGCCCGATCGTCATTTAGACCAAGCCCTACGACCCGAAAAATTCGATAGTTTTGTTGGTCAAGCGCGCACCGTGGAACGTTTAAAAGTGATGGTCGGCGCAGCTCGACGTGAAAGTCGCACCCTTGATCATATCCTGATTCACGGACCGCCCGGACTCGGCAAAACCACCCTCGCTATGATTTTAGCGGGTGAGATGAATAAAACCATTCGCATCACTTCCGGACCTGTCATTGAAAAAGCCTCCGACCTCGCTGGTCTTCTCACGAGTTTACAAGAAGGCGAAATTTTATTCATCGACGAAATCCATCGCATCCCAAAAACAGTCGAAGAATTTTTATATTCAGCGATGGAAGATTTCCGTATCGATATCATGATCGATCAAGGTCCCAACGCACGGAGCGTTCGCCTGGAATTACCTAAATTCACTTTAATCGGTGCAACCACACGTACCGGATTACTCACCGCACCCCTGCGCAGTCGATTCACCTTACAGACTCGCCTCGATTATTATAATCAAGAACAACTCCTTTCGATTGTTCAACGCAACGCGCTGTTGTTAAATCTCACCCTCGATCAAGGGGGCGCCGAAGAAGTTTCCCGTCGCGCTAGAGGTACTCCTCGCATCGTGAATAATTTATTACGCTTCACGCGCGACTACGCGCTTGAGCGCGCTCAAGGTAAAGCCGATGCAAAAATTACGGCAGCAGCTTTAGAATTACTTGAAATTGATCAGAACGGTTTAGACGAAATGGATCACCGCTTCCTCCGTGCAATGGCCGAAAAACATAACGGCGGGCCCGTGGGTTTAAATAGTATCGGTGCCGCTATCGGCGAAGATGCCCATACGCTCGAAGAAGTTCATGAACCCTTTTTAGTGCTCGAAGGCTACATCTCCCGCACACCCCAGGGTCGCGTTCTTAGCCAAAAAGGCTGGCGTGCCATCGGAATTGTGCCTCCTAGCCAAGAAGGTTCGTCACTCTGACGCTGGACATTCACACCAGTCATCGGCTAACTTGTCTGCTATAACCATGGCAAAACGTTGGGTCATAAAATTAGGTTCCGGCCTGCTCACTCGAGCAGACGGCAAAGTCGATAGCGCCCAAATCGGACGTATCTGCGACCAAGTCGCCGTACTCATGAAACGCGGTATTGAAGTCGTCATTGTATCATCCGGCGCCGTCGCCTCGGGCATGACCGCAATGAAATTAGTGAAGCGCCCTAAAGATGCTCGCGAACTGCAAGCCTGCGCCACGGTCGGACAACCCGAACTAATGTCGGTGTATCGAAAACATTTCGCCCGCCACAATCTACTCGGTGCCCAAATGCTTCTGACTTATTGGGATTTAGATAGTCGTACCTGCACCAATAACGCACGCGCTACTCTCGATTTATTATTAGCCCGAAAAAAATTCGTTCCAATCATCAATGAGAACGACGCGATTGCGGACGAAGAAATTCGTGTCGGCGACAATGATCGGCTGTCCGCACACGTCGCTGCACTCGTTCAGGCCGATTTATTAATCATTCTCTCGGGTATTGACGGCCTGATGACCAAGTCCGATGGCACCGGTGAACTGATTCCTCACGTTAAAAAGATTGATGCTAAACTACGCAGCCTCGCGGGTGGCGCGGGTTCCGAACGCAATGTCGGTGGCATGATTACAAAACTACAAGCCGCTGAAATTGCTGCTCAAGGAAAAGTAAAAACGCAAATCGCTAATGGCCGTCGGAAAAACGTTCTCCTCGAGATAGCCGCTCACAAAAAACTAGGGACCCTCTTTGATTTACGATGAGCGAATTGCTCCAACGCGTCACTGCACTCGCTACTCTTGCCAAAAAATCGGCCCGCGCGGTTGCCTTGTCCCCCACGGCTACCCGAACCGCTGCGCTCCTCGCTGCCGCCAAAGCCGTTCGTGCTAATGCTGAAAAAATCTTATCCGCTAATCAGCAAGATCTCGCTCAAGCGAAAGTGAAAGGCCTGACGGAAGCGATGACCGATCGTCTGCGCCTAGACACGGGTCGATTAGAAGATATCGCCGCCGCTTGCGAAGCCGTTGCAAAATTACCTGATCCTGTGGGCGAAATCGTGGAGAGTTGGGACAGACCGAACGGACTAAAAATTGTTCGTCGACGAGTTCCTTTGGGCCTCGTAGCTATTATTTTTGAATCACGTCCTAATGTGACCGTCGATGCCGCTGCCCTTTGTTTGAAATCGGGTAACGCCTGTATCTTACGTGGTGGTAGCGAAGCTGTGCATACGAACATCGCCTTAGCAGAATCTTTTGCTGAAGGATTAAAAGCGGTTGGATTACCTACTGCAGCGGTGACACTCTTACCTTTCACCGATCGCGAAGCCGTGCCTGCACTCGGTTCGCTTCGCGGGATTGTCGATATCATCGTTCCTCGCGGTGGACCTGGCTTAATCGAAGCCGTGGTTAATTCCGCTAAAGTACCTGTGATTAAACACGACGCAGGCATTTGCCACGTTTACGTTCACACCAAGGCCGATTTAAAAATGGCTGAACGCATTATCATTAATGCGAAGTGCCAAAGACCTAGCGCGTGTAATGCCGCTGAAACTATTTTAGTAGATAAAAGTATCGCAGCAGAATTTCTGCCTGCGCTCGGTGCCGCACTGAGTGCTCACAAAACTGAAGTCAGAGGTTGTGAGTTAACCCTGAAATTTATCTCCGCGGCGAAACGCGCGACCGATCAAGATTATCGCACCGAACACCTTGGACTTATTATAAATATCAAAGTCGTCGATGGCCTTGAGGCTGCGGTCAGCCATATCGAATCCTTTGGCTCCCATCACTCCGATGCAATTATTACCTCCGATGAGGCTGTCGCTCGCCAATTTCTTGCCCAAATCGACAGTGCCTGTGTTTATTGGAACGCTAGTACGCGCTTTACGGATGGCGGGGAATTCGGCTTTGGGGCCGAAGTGGGCATCAGTACCGACCGACTTCACGCCCGAGGACCTATGGGGTTACGCGAATTAACCACCTGGAAGTTCGAAGTTATCGGAACTGGCCAGATTAGATAACCTTTTTAGCGGTTTTCCGTTTGACAGATAGGGTCGCGGAAACCTTTCTTACCCTTCCTTTTGGCTACTGGGGTGGTAGCTCAGTTGGTTAGAGCGCCGCACTGTCACTGCGGAGGTCGCGGGTTCGAGTCCCGTCCATCCCGCCAGCCAAAAGGGTGACTTTCTTAGACCGCCCTGGGCGCCTAAGTGGTCACCTATGTGCCGAACACTAACTGTGTATCCTTTTTTCTTTCCCCTCTGGCAGATGTAGACAGAAATTAAGGTATCCTATGAGCAAAAAAGTTCTGATTATTGGAGCGGGTGGCGTGGGTAACGTCGTCGTCCATAAATGTGCCATGCATCCCGAAGCGTTTTCGGAAATCATGCTGGCCTCGCGCAATGAAAATAAATGCAAAGCCATCGCGAGCGACGTGAAGGCGGCCACGGGTCGCACGATTAAAACGGCGGCACTCGATGCCGATAACGTTCAAGCCACCGTCGCGCTCATTAAATCTTTCGGCGCGGAGTTACTCATCAACGTTGCTCTTCCCTATCAGGATCTTCCGTTAATGGATGCCTGCTTACATGCCGGGATTCACTACGTCGACACCGCGAACTACGAGCCCCCTCACTTAGCGAAGTTTGAATATTCCTGGCAGTGGAATTATCGCGAGCGTTTTGAAAAAGCAGGCTTAATGGCATTACTTGGTTCGGGCTTTGATCCAGGTGTAACCAATGTATTCTGCGCCTACGCTCAGAAGCACCTGTTCGATACCATTGATACTATTGATATCATGGATGCGAATGCCGGTGACCACGGCTACGCCTTCGCTACCAATTTTAATCCTGAAATTAATATCCGCGAAATCACTCAACGCGGACGTTACTGGGAAAACGGTGAATGGATAGAAACCGAACCCCTCGACCCCAAACTGCGTGTGGATTACAACTATCCCGTACTCGGACCTAAGCCCAGCTACCTTCTCTTCCACGAGGAATTAGAATCCCTAGCGAAGAACATCAAAGGATTGAAACGTATTCGTTTCTTCATGACCTTCTCGGACAACTACCTCAACCACCTCAAGGTTTTAGAAAATGTGGGCATGACTCGAATCGACCCAATTGAATTCCAAGGTCACTCGATTGTTCCGATTCAATTCCTCAAAGCCTTATTGCCCGATCCCGCTTCACTCGGTCCTCGCACCAAGGGCAAGACCTGTATCGGTTGCGAAATTACCGGCACCAAAAACGGTAAGCCTCGCAAAGTATTTATCTACAATGTTTGCGACCACCAAGAGTGCTACGCCGAAGTTAAGTCCCAAGCGATTAGCTATACCACGGGCGTTCCTGCAGCCATTGGCGGAGCGATGGTTGCCACAGGTAAATGGTTCAAACCAGGCGTTTGGAATATGGAAGAGTGCGACCCCGATCCATTCATGGAAGAATTAAATAAACGCGGCCTCCCTTGGCAGATCCAAGAGCTGCCCGTTTAATTAAAATCTTCATAACCTAAAAAAGCCCGCAGCAATGCGGGCTTTTTATTTGCGACTTAAGAAATCTCCCCTCACTTATTGGCTGTGTCCGATCCCCTTTCAGAAGCCTTTAAGAAAATCGACCTCTCGCAGGTGCCCAGCCCCTGCCACGTCCTGCACCGCGGCTTATTAGAAGATAACTTAAAGATTCTTCGCGGAGTGATGGACCGTTCCGGCGCGAAAATTATTTTAGCGCTCAAAGGTTTTGCTCAATTCAGCGAAGCGAAACTCATTCGCCAATACTTAGCGGGGACTACGGCGAGTGGAATTAACGAAGCGCTTTTAGGTCGAGAAGAATTCGACGGCGAAGTGCATGCCTATTCACCGGCCTTTAAGGATGATGAGTTTCTACACCTCCTCAGAGTCGCTGATCATATTTCCTTTAATTCTATCAACCAATGGAAGCGCCACCAAGCCGTGGCCAAATCGGCGACGCGCAAAGTATCATTTGGCCTGAGAGTTAATCCAGAGCATGCCGAAGTTGAGGTCGATATTTATAATCCCTGTGCCTCGGGTTCACGTCTAGGTGCACTTCGCTCCGAGATTAAATCAGCCAGTGATTTAGAAGGTTTAGAGGGCCTTCACTTCCATACCATGTGTCAGCAAGGGGCGGATGTCTTAGAGCGCACCGTGGCGGCCTTTGAGAAAAAATTCGGTGAATTTATCCCGCAAATAAAATGGGTTAACTTCGGGGGCGGACATCACATTACACGCCCCGGATATGACATCGAACTGCTGGTTAAAATTATCAAAAACTTTAAAGCAAAGTGGGGACAACATATTCAAGTCTATCTCGAACCTGGTGAAGCGGTAGGTATTGGCACCGGTGTCCTCGTTGGAACTGTTTTAGACTTAGTTCATAACGGAGTAGATATTGCCATTATCGATGTTTCGGCGACCAACCACGTGCCTGACACGCTCGAGATGCCCTACCGGGCTGACATCCTCGGGGCAGACATGCCAGGCGTGCTGCCTCACACCTATAGACTAGGTAGCGTGACCTGCTTAGCGGGTGATGTCATTGGCGACTACTCTTTTGCGGAGCCCTTGAAGATCGGACAGCGCATTCTGTTCATGGATATGTCGCATTATACTTTTGTTAAGAACACGACCTTTAATGGCATCCCACTGCCAGCCATCGCCACTTACGATCCGCAATCGGGCAAGGTGCAGGTAGTACGAAAATTCGGTTACGCAGATTACAAGAATCGCCTGTCGTAATCAGTGCGACTGCAATAGGCTGCCACGTCATTAATTTATAAAATAAAGAGGGCCGACTTCCGTCGGCCCTCGAAGTGCTATGAAACTAAACGCTTAAGCTTAGAACGCTACTTGAGCTTGGAGGCGAATCGCGTCAACTTTGGCTTTGTTACCAGAGGTAACTACACCATTGAGCGCAGCTGCACCAGTTGCAGAACCAGTGGATCCGAGAGTGCCGTTGAAGTTTGCACGCTCATAGCCAAACTGAATCTTAGCATTTGGACCATAAACAGCAGTACCGAGTGCATTCAGGGTGAAGTAATAATTCACACCGAGGTACAACGCGTCGGACTTATTGAAGTAGTTACCAGTGTTACCAGCAGCTACTGCGGTTTGCTTTGAACCGTTAGCGTAATCGCGCTCTAAGGTGTTAATATCAATACCACGGCCATCAGTGTCTAACTTGGTGTAACGAACTACGCCTTCGAAGTTGTCGTTGATCTTGTAAACAA
>JBAXIK010000035.1:0-14554 GCA_037138415.1 Opitutia bacterium
TTAAGTTAGGTTGGAAGTTTTTATCCCGACTCCGCGAAGAGCGTGCGGTTTTTGAAACTCCTACAGGTTTAGCTATTTTAGATATCGGTGCTGCTCACCAAAGAATTTTATATGAAGACATTTTAAAACAGTTCTCCGAACAAACTCCACTCAGTCAGCCATTACTCATTCCTTTAAATCTAGAACTCGAGCCATTGCCTGCCGCGGTCTTAAAAGAGAAGAATGATTTACTCTTTGCCGCTGGATTTTCCTTTGAAGAATACGGTCGAAACTTTTGGCGAATCAATGCTCTGCCTACGTGGTTAAATCCTGATGAATCTTTGTTATTTATCCGAGATTTATTGGCTGAAATGGCCCGACGAGAGGGCGACTTCGGTAAGCCAGCTTTAGCTTATGATGCGTTAGCTCGCATGGCGGTTATTAAAGCTCGGAAAAAAGGCGATGCGTTATCTGACCACGAACTTTTACAGCTCGTGCACAAACTTTTCCAAACTTCCCAGCCTGGCGTCGATCCACGTGGTCATAAGACCTACCTCGAGTGGACCGATGCTGATCTTGGCCGCCGCCTAAGTTAAAAATTAACGTCGGGACTTGGGACGTTTTTTAGCCGCTGCTGGTTTACCCGTACGAAGGGCTTCAATTTGATCTCTCAGCTGCGCTGCCTTTTCAAATTGTAATTCGTCTGCTGCTTCTAGCATCTCGGTTTCTAAATCAGCAAGCACATGGGCAATATCGCGGTCACTCGTACCCTCGGTGACTTCTAAAATTTCTTCCTCTTCATCAACTAGGCTTTCTTCAATCGCTCGAACCGTACTCTTAGGAGTGATTCCGTGTTTGAGATTGTAGGCTGCCTGACGTTTACGACGGTCACCACAAATGGTTAACGCCTTAGTAATCGATTTAGTCATGACATCTGCGTACAATAAGACTTTACCTTCTAAGTGCCGTGCAGCCCGACCCGACGTCTGAATGAGGCTGGTTTCACTGCGTAAAAAGCCTTCTTTATCCGCATCGAGAATACCGACGAGGGCAACTTCAGGAAGGTCGAGTCCTTCGCGGAGTAGATTGACCCCGACAAGTACGTCAAATTTTCCTGCTCGTAGTCGACGCAATATTTCCACGCGTTCAATCGCATCAATGTCGGAGTGAAGGTATTCAACCTTGAGTCCACTCTCTCGCATGAATTGCGAAAGGTCTTCGGACATTCGTTTCGTTAAAGTGGTTACGAGCGTACGATAGCCTTTAGCGGCCACGGCCTTGGCTTCACCGATAATATCTTCGACCTGACCTTTAATGGGTCGCACTTCCATGATGGGATCGAGAAGTCCGGTCGGTCTGATTACTTGCTCCGCGATAACCGTAGAAACTTTATATTCATGAGCCGCAGGAGTTGCCGAAACGTAAATCGTTTGACCCGAAATAGTATCAAATTCTTCGGGTCTTAATGGTCGATTTTCCATCGCTGAGGGTAGGCGGAATCCGAAGTCTACGAGCTTCTCTTTCCGTGCTCGGTCTCCGTGATACATGCCTCCGATTTGGGAAACGGAAACGTGACTTTCATCAATAAATATTAGCTTATCGTCAGGAAAGAAATCGAGCAAGCAATGCGGACGTTCACCAGGTTTTCGTCCCGACATGTGCATCGAATAGTTCTCAATACCTGAACAGAATCCAGTTTCGCGAAGCATCTCTAGATCGTGTTCTACCCTCATACGAATACGTTGGGCTTCCACGAGTCGGTTGGCTTTTTCAAATGTAGCGACACGCTCTTCGAGTTCGGTACGAATAGCAGTGGCGGCGGTTTTTACACGAGCGGCCGACGTGACGTATTGATTGGCTGGATAGAGATCAAATTTCTCGAGAGACTTTCCTGCTTTTAAGGTGATCGCATCGAGTTCACGTATGTTTTCCAAAGTATCTCCCCAGAACTCTAAGCGGATAGCTGACTCCATGTATGCCGGCCAGATATCAATGGTCTCACCGCGTGCGCGGAAATTACAACGTTCTAAAATCGCATCATTGCGTGAGTACTGATTATTAACGAGTCGGGTTAATAGTTCGTCACGTTTAATGACCAAGCCTTTGTGTAGTGGAATCATCAACGCAAGGAAGTCTTCGGGTGAGCCGAGTCCGTAGATACAGGAAACGGATGCAATCACGATGACGTCGCGGCGGGAGAGTAGCGCGCTACTGGCACTGATTCGCAAACGTTCAATATCCTCATTAATAGCTGAGTCTTTCTCAATGAATGTATCGGTCGAAGGGACGTAGGCTTCAGGTTGATAGTAGTCGTAATAGCTGACGAAGTATTCGACCGCATTTTCTGGGAAGAAATTTTTAAATTCTGAATAAAGCTGGGCCGCTAAAGTCTTATTATGTGAAACGATAAGCGCTGGACGTTGCTGGCGGGCGATAATATTCGCCATGGTGAATGTTTTTCCCGAACCGGTAACACCGAGAAGCGTTTGGCGTTGGTTTCCCGCTTCGATGGATTTATTTAAAGCATCAATCGCCCCAGGCTGATCGCCTGCAGGGACATAGTTAGACTTTAAACGAAACTCCATGCGGGCTTAGGAAATCTTACCCTTTAAAATCCACTGCGGATTAACTTCAGATAAATTATTAACGATATGATGAGCGTTCTGTGCTAATAAAATTTCGCGAGTGTGTGTGGTCGCTAAGGCAATCGTAGTGAAGCCGCCCGCGAGTCCCGCTTGAATTCCCGAAAATGAATCTTCGAAGACGAAAGATTTTCTAGGGTCACCGCCCGCGAGTGCACAGGCTTTAAGAAATACTTCAGGATTCGGTTTTCCTTGGGTGACGTCTTCACTCGACACCGCCCCTTGGAAATGTCCTTCCAATCCAAAGAGTTCGAAAGAAAGTGCGAGATTAGCTTTGTGGGTGGATGTTCCAATCACACACGGAATGCCCAATGATTTGAGGGCATTAGTGAGTTCTTTTACCCCTGGAAGTAATCGTATATGCCCAGTCCGTGCGATGGTACGGTAATGAGCTTCTTTTTTCTCCGAGAGACGGCGAATTTCTTGAGGGTCCTTCGACCAGCCCAAAATATTAGGAATGATGACTTCGTTTAATTTTCCGAATCCGAGTTTAAAGTGATTCGGTACCAGCGGAAGGTTTTCTTCTTTCGCTAAACTTTGCCACGCACGTTCGTGTGCGGTGGAGGAATCGATGACGACGCCATCCCAGTCAAATACTGCAACGGTGGATGACATGATTAATGTTTGTCCCAGGCTAGAGTGACTTTTACTGGGCGATGTTCCCAAACGTTCAGTGGCTCGAAAATTTGTCCTGGTGCTAAAATATTATTAGGATCCAAGGCTTTCTTTACCGCTATCATCGCTGCAATTTCAGCGGGGGAGTGTTGCAGGCTCAGGAAAGGCGACTTGGCGATGCCGATGCCGTGTTCGCCGGTAATCGCTCCACCTAATTCGACTACCTTCTTCATCACTTCGTGAATGGCTTTTTCGGCTTTCTTGCAGTCTTCTGGATTATCGCGATTGTACATGATGTGTACATGGAAGTTTCCATCGGCGGCGTGACCGAAGGTCGGAGTGGGTAGGCCGATTTGATCGCGTACCTCGCGAGTGTATTTAATTAACGCAACGTAGCTCTTAAAAGGTACGACGATGTCTTCATTCAACTTCGCATTACCCAGCGAGTACATGGCCTGCGAACAAGTGCGACGAATATCCCAAAGCTTTTCCGCTTCGATTTCATTATCCGTTTCGCGTGAAGCGACGCCAAATTTCTTAATCCACAGATTAATTTTGACGGCGTCATCAGAGAGTGCCGCAGGATGTCCGTCGATTTCGACTAATAAAACCGCACACGTTTCTTTGATGCCGCCCAGCTCTTCGGTCGTGAATACTCGACTGCCTCTTTGTTTTTCTGCGGCTTCAACGGTTTGCGTGTCTAGGAATTCAAACACCGATGGATTGATTCTTGAACCCATCAATTCGGCAGCCGCTTCGAGCGCTATTTCGTCGGTGCGACAGGCAACTAAGAAGGTACGACGAGCTAAAGGTTTATTCACGAGCTTGATTGTCGCCTTGGTGATGATTCCGAGTGTGCCTTCGGATCCGATCCAGAGGTCGCGTAAATTAATTCCGCTCACGAATTTTCTTAAAGGGGCACCCCATTTTACTTTTTCACCCGTGGGAAGAAATCCTTCGAGGGCGTAGACGTGATCACGCACAACCCCATATTTAGCGGCCCGAAGTCCACCTGCGTTGGTCGCGATATTGCCACCGATGCTACAATATTTCAGCGATGAAGGGTCGGGCGGAAAAAATAATCCGTGTGGTGCGGCTAAATCATTGATGTGCGCCGTGATGGCTCCCGGTTGAACAGTCGCCATGGCGGAGATAGGATCGATTTCAATTTTGTCCCAGTGGTCCAAGTGGATAACCCATCCGCCTTTGATGGGAGAACTCGCACCTGCGTTACCGGTGCCGCGACCGCGCACGGTGACTGGAACTTTATGTTGGTTGGCTAATTTTAAAACGGTACCGATATCCTCTTCAACTTTTGGACGGATTACCGCTTCGGGCATGAACGATAAACGCATGTTATCGAAGGACGCAGCGAAGCAGGTTGCCTCATCAGTCAAAACTATCTCGGGTCCGAGAAGTTTGCTGAGCTCTTGAGTTGCAGCGGGATGAGTTTGAAGAGGAGCCATCGACTCACCCATCAAGCACGATTAGCCTAATTCTGCAAGCCACGCCGTGGCTTCCGCATCCGAAGGCATACGCCAATCGCCACGTGGGGAAAGCGCCACCGAGCCAACTTTAGGCCCGTCTGGCATTGAAGAACGCTTATATTGCTGGCTGAAGAAGCGGGTCAGGAAGGTTTTTAGCCAATATTTAATTTCTACGGTATCATACTTGCCGGCGAAGGCATGTTCCGTGAGCCAAAGAACTTTAGCCGGGCGGAATCCATTGCGGATAAAGTGGAAGAGGAAGAAGTCGTGTAGCTCGTAAGGCCCAACCAAGAGTTCGGTTTGCTGTGTCATTTCGCCGTTGGCTCCGATAGGTAAAAGTTCAGGACTGACGGGTGTAGCGACAATGTCTTCGAGTAGGGCACGTTCATGACCGACGTGACGAGCGTGTGCTGCCCACGAGACCAAGTGTTTCACTAAAGTTTTTGGAACGCCGATGTTCACGTGGTACATCGACATGTGATCGGCGTTGAAAGTGCACCAACCTAGAGCGGCTTCCGAAAGATCACCCGTGCCGACCACTAAACCTTGGGTTTGATTGGCAACATCCATGAGCACTTGGGTGCGTTCGCGTGCTTGGGCGTTTTCAAAAGTAACATCAAATTTTCCTGTCGGGTGTTCGATGTCTTTAAGGTGATTTTCAACCGCGCTACCAATAGGAATTTCACGTGCGGTGATGCCCAGCGCATCCATCAACTTGAGGGCATTGATACGTGTGCGCTCGGTGGTACCGGGTCCGGGAAGAGTGACGCCGATAATTCCTTTACGATCTAACCCCAAGCGACCAAACGCTTCGAGCATGACCAAGAGGGCGAGGGTAGAGTCGAGTCCGCCCGACACTCCGATGACGGCGTGTTTAACACCAGTGTGACGAAGACGACGAGCTAAGCCGGTGGATTGAATTGCAAAAATTTCCTGACTGTTTTCGTCACGACGTTGGGCATCCGATGGAACGAAGGGATGTTGCGAGAAACGACGACGAAGTTTGGGCGTTGTGCCAGTTGGATGTTTAACTTCGAAACTAATTAAACGCGGTTGGTAGGAAGGAATCTGACCAAAGAAAGTGCTGTTACGGCGACGTTCGGCCTGGAGCTTGTCGACATCGACCTGCGAAACGATGAGCGATAATTCGAAACGAAAACGCTCAGATTCTCCAAGAATTAGGCCATTTTCAGCGATTAAGCCGTGTCCGCTATAAACGATGTCGGTACTGGATTCACCTGCACCTGCAGCGGCGTAGATGTAGGCGGCTAGGCAACGTGCCGATTGCGAACGTACGAGATCCCGACGATAATTGGCTTTGGTAAGAAGTTCATCACTCGCCGAAAGATTACAGAGAAGGGTAGCACCCGCTAAAGCTTGTGCGCCGCTTGGAGGTTCGACTGCCCAAAGGTCTTCACAGAGTTCAATTCCAACGACGCAATCCGGAACGTCTTTAGCTTGAAAAAGTAAATCGATTCCGAAGGGAACTTTTTTTCCAAATAATTCGACTTCTTGAAAATGCGCGACGCGACTCGAAGCGAACCAGCGTTGTTCGTAAAATTCTCCCGAGTTGGGTAAGTGAGTTTTGGGAACGACCCCTAAAATATTTCCGTGCGAAACGAAGACGCCGACGTTGTAGAGTCGTCCCGAAATTTCTAAGGGCATCCCGACGAGGGCCGTGAGGGAGAGTCGAGCCGTCGCTTCGGCGATTTTGGAGAGTCCGACGAGGGCACTGTTAAGCAGGGTGCGTTGGCCAAATAGGTCTCCGCAACTGTAACCCGTCAGACAGAGTTCCGGTAAAACAACGATCTCCGAACCCTCGGCGGCTGCCTTCTCGAGCGCTTGAATAATGAGCTGGGTATTGGCTACGGGGTCGCCGAGTCGCAGGGCCGGGGAGGCGGCTGCAACGGTCACAAAACCGAATGGATGTGTGCTTTTTGCCATTTTTGGCTCGGTAACGCGTATGTTCACCGTTGACCCTTGGCGAGGCAACCCGAAAGGTCTACCCATCCCTCGTTTTGGGGCTGATATGTCAAAAATGTCACTAAAAGAAGTCACTGTTTTCTCCCCCGCCACGGTCGCGAACGTGGCGTGCGGATTCGACGTGCTTGGTTTCGCCATCGAGAAGCCGGGCGATGAAATTATTGTTCGTCGATCCGACAAACCTGGATTCCGTATCACTAAAATTACCGGTGATGATGGCCGACTGCCCTTAGAGCCTAAATTAAATACCGCAGGTGTCGCCGTGCTCGATCTGCTCCGTCACCTCGGTTTAGGTGATATCGGTATCGAAATGGAAATTCACAAGAAGATGCCCTTCGGTAGCGGACTCGGTTCTAGTGCCGCGAGTGCTGTTGCTGGTGCTTTTGCGGTAAATCATTTACTCGGTGAGCCTCTTACCCGTCGTCAGCTCTTACCTTTCGTTGTTGCGGGTGAAGCTGCCGCAGATGGTGCCTGGCACGCTGACAATGTTGGCCCGTGCTTATTAGGTGGAATCACTTTAATTCGTTCGAACGCGGAACTCGATGTTCATAATATTCCGATTCCCAATAATCTTTGGGCAGCGGTCGTGCATCCTGACATCGTAGTGCTAACAAAAGTCGCCCGTGAAATCATGCCTCGCCACGTACAATTAGAAACCGCGATTCAACAAAGTGGAAACTTGGGTGGATTGATTTCTGGTCTTTACCAAAGTGATTACGCTTTAATCGGTCGATCATTGCATGATGCGATTGCTGAACCTCATCGTCAGCGTCTGATTCCTGAATTTTATCGAGCAAAACGCGCAGCGATGTCTGCCGGTGCATTAGGATTTTCAATCTCTGGTGCGGGTCCGAGCGTTTTTGCACTCTGTGAAGGTGAGAAGGTTGCTCAAGAAGTCGCTAAAGCTGTCACTGAAGTTTTTGCTTCGGTGCCGATTAAAGCAACCCCCTACGTTTCACGCATCAATCCTAAGGGCGTCCATGTCATCTCCGAAAAATAAGTTAGAATTTATATCCACGGCCGATGCTTCGCAAAGTGCCTCTTTAAGAGAGGTCTTACTTTCGTCGATGCCAGGGAAGGGTGGACTCTGGGTCCCGAAAGTGATTCCACAAATCACGCCCGAATTTATTGAGCAGCATCGCAATGATACTTACGCGCAACTCGCTGAAGCCGTCATCGCGCCATATTTCGCTGATGAATTGGGTCCAGATGTTTTAAAGCGTCTTTGTCACGAGGCTTTTAATTTCCCAGTGCCCTTGATTTATCCTGAGGGTTATCATGGTAAACCTGAGAGTGCGATTAGCGTGCTCGAATTATTCCAAGGTCCATCGGCAGCCTTTAAAGATTTTGCCGTGCGACTACTTGTTCGTATTACAGCACATATTTTAGGAAAAGATTTTCCTCAGCTCACGATTCTCGCAGCGACATCGGGTGACACCGGTGGAGCGGTCACTGAAGCTTGTGCTAATGTTCCCGGTGTTCGTGCCGTGGTGCTTTATCCACGTATTGGAGTGAGTGCGGTACAAGAATCACAAATCGCACGCCGTCGTCCGGGTGTAGTAGCCATTTCTGTCGATGGAACGTTTGATGACTGTCAGGCCTTAGTAAAACGTGCCTTAGCTGATCAATCACTCAGTCAGCGCCGTCCCTTACTCACTGCTAATTCTATCAATCCAGTTCGTTTAATTGCGCAGGTTCCTTTCGCTTTCCATGTCCGTCGTCTCTTGGCAAAAAATCAACGCCTCGCCATTATTGTTCCTTCGGGTAATTTAGGAAATGTAGGCGCCGTTCAATTAGCGCGTCGCATGGGTCTGCCCGTTGATTCACTCATTGCAGCGACCAATATTAATTCTCCCTTACCTGATTTATTTGCGACCGGTAAATATCAGCCTCGTCGATCCACGCCTACCGCTTCGAACGCGATGGATATTGGAGACCCTAATAATTTACCACGTCTCTTAGCTTGGCACCAAGGTGGACCCGCTGTGCATGCGGTAACTGTGACTGACGCTGAGACGATTGATGTCATGCGTCGCGTTCGTGAGCAGGGTGGATATGTAGTTTGTCCGCACACCGCTGTCGGTTGGAAAGCCGCCGAAGATTATATTAAAAATAATCATAACACCCAAGTCGTCGTGTTTGGAACCGCGCATCCTGCCAAGTTCCCTGAAATTCTAGAACAAGCCTTCGGCGATCGCAACGCTTCCACTTTCCCTTACGCCTTACCCAGCCCAGAACCCCTGCGCACCGGTAATGATTACGAAGCTATCCGTACTATCTTAGAATCCGAAGCCGGCTTTAGATAATTACTTCTGCGTGCTATCGGTTGCTTTAGCGACTTCTGCTTTAGCACCGTCTTTTTTCTGAGGGGCTTCGATGACAACGATGCAACCGGACAGCACCAACGCGATTAAAGAGAAGAAGAGGGCGGACAGTTTCATATTTCTTATTAAATTTAATTATTCTGGTTCAGCAACTGCGAAGGTCACATTGCTGATATCGGCACGGGCTAAGACATCGAGAACATTGATGACTCTCTCATAGCGAGCCGCTTCTTCAGCTTGTACAGTAATCAGAAGCTTAGTCTTAGATTGTTTAGCGGCTTGGGCCATCTTGGTCATTTCATTAAACAGACCTTCGAGTTCACGATCTTGCGGCTGACCTACGGGATCTTCGTTGATGGTGATTTGTCCGTTCTCCGCGACACCGATGGTAACCTCATCAGGCATTTCGGTTTCTTTAGCGGTTTCGGCATTACCAGGGAGAGTAGTTTTTAATTCATGTTCCACTTTGACGGCGCCAGCCATCACCATAAAAAAAAGCATGATCACGAAGACCACATCAATCATCGGTGCAATTTGGAATCCGGCATCCGCAGGAACTTCTTGAGGGGCGAGGCGCATTTTTATTCGTCGCGGTTGAGGCCTGAGAAGGCGATGTTATCGATGCCAGCTTCGGCACCCCATTCGAGTGCTTTGGAAATAAATTTGGCCTGACATTGACGATCGGCGCGGATGAGCAGACGGAATTTTTCGTTGGTACCTTTGCGCGCAGCCAGTTCTTTGGAGATGCCGTCCTTGTCGTTGATATCTAACTCGCGGTCATCGAGTTTATATTTGGCCTGACCCGTACTCGCGTCCCAAGAAATATTGATTAATCCGGCAGCAGCTTTGTCGTCGCGTTTTACACCGTGAAGGGCGACAGGGAGTTTGATATTTTTATCAACCTTCAAGACTTGGGCTGAGGTGATGGACATGAAGAAAATCAGTAAGACCAGGAGCACGTCGATCATCGGTGCTACTTGGAATTCTGGTTCTCCGTCCCCGCCTCCGCCTCCTCCTGCCATGGTTAGTCTTTTGGTTTAAGGGGTTAACTTAAGCGGAGGGAGGAGTGCTGGATGCATTCCAATCAGGCTTAGCGGCGTAGATTTCTTCATCACCGATCGCGCGACCTTTGACTTCATCGTAAGGGAAAGAGCGGAAGAGACCGGTAACGATTTCTTGAACGTCGTGAATGCCTTTTTGGATACGATTACGTAAGAGGTAGTAGCAGATGAACGCAGGGATTGCGATGAAGAGACCAGAAGCGGTTGCCACGAGAACTTCGCCGATAGCGCCAGCGAGCTGGGAAGGGTCACCTACGCCCGATGAACCGAGCTTATCGAAAGCCTTCATCATACCAGTTACCGTACCAGTGAGACCAATCATCGGAGTACACACACCGATTACTGAGAGGTATGAGGCACGACCCATGAGGTCGGCTTGGATACGAGAAATTTCTGAGATGACCGCTTCTTCGGTCATGACTTTACCATCGGGTGCGAGGGCGACACCTGCGCGTACGACTTCGGCTACAGGCGAACCCGCAGACTTGGCGAAATTGTAAGCACCGACGTAATCACCGCGCTTAAAGAGGTCGCGCAATTGGGTGACGTGGCTGGCTGGATAAAGCTTTTGAGCGCTGGTGCGGATGGTGCCATCGACGATGAACCAGATCATGGCAACGGAGCAGAGAGTGATTGGGTACATGACCCAGCCACCTTCAACGAAGAGGTGCATCATGGTTTTCTCTTTCACGCCGGCAGCTTCTTGAGCGCAGGCGAGGACGGTCATCATTCCGAGGAAGGCCATCGTGAGGAGGGGGAGGCGGATTGTCTTCATGGTAAATAGGGGGTGTTAGATTTTATTTAGGTTGAGATTAAAAAGGGGGCAAGGGTTCACTTGCTCATTTCTTGAGGTTTTTCCTCTGCTCCATCTGTAGAGGGTTTAACGGGGGCTTCGGGGATGAATTCAGCATCCTTGATCTTGCCAACATCAGCTTCGGCCGCGAGTCGCTCCTCTTTGGGTAGTAACTTTTTAGCTTCTTCGGCTTCTTTGGAAAGAGGGTAGTTGGTGATGAGGTTACGGAGGTAGCGATTGGAAACCTCTTCAAGTTTTTGTTCCTTGGTGGCGGGACCATCCATGCCGCGGAAGGCTTGGGCTGCACCTAAAAGCGCTTTGGGGATTTGCTCAACTTGTGAACCGTAGAAAACAGGAACACGCAAGAAAGTGTTCATCGCATTTTCATATTTTTTAGTTACCAGCAGGGAACTTCCTTTGAGAATATGTAAACGGGCAAGAATTTCTACGTCATCAACCGATTTAATTAATTCAGTGGATTCGGTAATGACTTTCTCAAATTCATTTTTGCGATAACTCTGAACCAGTCGGGCTACTTTAATTTTGGTACTGAGTTCAGGTAGGGTACCATCATCGGCACGTTCGAGGTTTTCTAAGAAACTAGAAATCGCCGCATCGTTTTCGAGTCGATCTAACGCATCTAATTTTATCATCGATGCTTTTAGCCACCATGAACCAGGAACTTTCTTTAACGGTTCGAAGAATTTAATCACGGGTTCGATTTCATCGAGGGCCAGATTAGGCTCACCACGGCTAACGTAGATTTGTGCTTGAGCGATTTTTTCAGGCTGAGCCCAAACAATGCCTTCCACTTCACTGATTTTCTTGGTTAAAACCATGTCGACGTCACCTTGGCGGCTGGTGCGCTCGATGGTTCCTTTGGTTGTGCTGATCATAGCTTTCTTCGGGTCAATCAGCGGCTTGGGTGGTAAAGACTTATCCATTTTGAATGGATCATTCACTTCCCAGCGTTCGTTATTTTTAAAGAAGAGGGTTTGGGCTTCGCTGATGAGTGGAGCGAAGAAGGCGATGAGAAATAGGTGAGTAAGTCGCATGGTCTTAGAGTGATAGCATTAGGATTTTAGCTTCTTTAGCCTCCGGTGTGTCTTTGATGCGGTCCTTCGACAGCATTTCCGCGAGGAGAAGTTTAGCTTCAGGTTTTTGATTTAATTTTCCGGCTAAAATTTTTGCCGTACCAAGATAGGATTTAGCTGACCAGAATTCGTACTTCTTCCAGGTTTGGTAGCAGCGACGATAGAAGGCGACTGCTTCGGCAGAGTTTCCTTGGCGCTCTTCCATCTGTCCAATCCAGTAAAGACAACCCGCAGTGGTCTCACCTTTCCACTCCTTGGTCTTAACAATCTCTTCAAAGCCCTTACGTGCTTCTTCGTAGCGTCCTAATTCTGCCAAGGCGCGAGCGTGAGCAAATTTGATATCCTTTTCTTTGGACATCACGATGTTGTTGTCCGTGGCCTCATTACAGAGGTCGAGTGCTTCTTTAAATTTACCTTGGTTTAGGCGAACTTCGGCCATGCCCGCAAAACCGAAATCAGCATACTCGGATGAGCGATGGTGCTCGAGGAGGTACTGATAAAGACCTTCCGCGGCTGGATAATTTCTTTTCGTAGCGAGATGATCTCCCACCACACCTAAGAGGGTGGAACTGAGTTCTTCGGCTTTATAGTTATTGGAAATCTTTCGGAAATACAGATCGGTCTTCTCAGGATTGCGTAAGAAGGTAGAGAGTTGGGCGAGGGCGAAATAGCCACGCGCTTGGGCGATTAGGGAATCTTTGTTTTGCTCAAGTTTGAGTAACTGTGTTATTTCCTGTTCAGCTTTCTCGGCGGTATAGGCCTTAGGATCGAGAGCGATGCCTGGTTTCACACGTTTTACTTTACGCGAAATTTTTTCAGCTAAGAAAATAATTAACTTTTCAGAACCTTCTTGTTTACGGTCATTGATAGACTCGGCGACCGACTTCGAAAGCATCCCGAGGGCTTCCGTTCTGGCAGCCTGGATACTTACTTGTCGATCCTTCTCAATTTGATCGAGTTCGGCGGCAAGCGCATCGGAGAGTTTTGCTACCTCGGCTTTAGCAGCAGCTAATACGCCCGGCGTGGTACTATCTGCTTTGGTTAAATCATCTACCTTCCGACGGGCCACTGCTAAGAGTGCACTGTATTTCTTCTGGGTAGCCTCGGTGCGCTGCGAGAATTCCGGTTTATCGCCCATACGTTCGGTCGCTTTAATAATCTCGTAGAGATACGACATCGCCTTGGGGCTATTGTGATCCCAGTCGTAGATTTCTTGATAAAGGTTTTTTAGTTTTTGATGTTCGCCGCGACCCGAGAGAAGCTTGTTGAGTTCTTGTACAACAAATTCCAAAGCGCTGGCATTATTTTTACTCGATTTCGTAGCAGCAACATAAGCGTCGATGGATTTTACAACATGGACTTCTTTCTCTTTTTCGAGGCGCTGTTTTTCTAAAGTAAATTTCTTTTTAACCGCAGGGTCGCCATTCGTTTTAATATTACTATCCGCGGTACGAATCATGTTATCGAGATCGGTCGCTAGACGGGTTTCACAATCTCCGATTAACGTGTGTATTTCGGGAACTTGATTTTGTACTTCAAAGACACTGCTCGAGCTGTAGTCCTTTAACCAATCCTGGCAGATTTTTTGGCACTCGGCGATTTCGGGTGGATTGAGTCCGTACTTGATAATGGCTTGGCGGTAGCGGACGTCGGGCAAGAAAGAGCCTTTCGGATACTGTTTCTGATAATCATCGAAACCTTGTTTGGTTTCCTTGTATTTACCCTGATAGAACCAGCAAAGGGCACGCATGTAGGTGACTTGTTCCTTGCCGAGTGACTTCGGATACTTGCGCGCAAATTCATCGAGTGCGACGCGTGCCTTTTCCCATTCCACTTGTGCGAAGTAAGAGGCTGCGATACGAAAATCTAATTCTTCGAGTGTCGAAGGATCCATCTTCTTAACATTCTGTTTCGCCCATTTATAATGTTCGATGGCCTCGGGGTATTCTTCGCGGTCTTGCGAGATAGATCCGAGAATCACGGCGACTTCAGAAACTTGTTCAGCTTCAGGGAATTTTTGTAAGAACTCTTTGCACTTAGCTTGGGCTTCAGTGTTTCGTCCGATTTCACGGAGGGCTAAGATGTAATAGTAGTAAGCCCCAGTTACTTTCGTGAAGTTAGGAGAGTTATCAAAAATATCACGGAATCCAACGAAGGCTTCCCAGGGTAACTTTAATTCTAGTAAGCAAAGGCCTATACGATAGGCGATGAGTGCGTCGTAGTCTTTATTCTTAGAAAATTCGCCTTCGATTTTTTGGAACTGGGCGAGCTCGGCTTTCGCGGTCTCAATCTTTGCCTTGGTTTCATCACTGACGGTGCCGGTAACGCGCAGAAGGTTATCCAGTTCGTTTTGTTTTTGCTCCAGTGCCTTGGTAATCGAGCGCGTAATGTTATTTCGACGCAGTACGCCTTGGTAACTGGCTAAGGCCTGACGATAGAGCTCGAGTTTAGTTTTTTCCTCCGTGCAAGCTTCAGCACTCGCGAAACGGGCATCACCGATTTCGATGCGTTGGAAATTAGCTCTGACGATTTCGGCAGGCGAACCTGATCCTTTGGAATCAATCTCAGCTTTTAAT
>JBAXIK010000036.1:0-14171 GCA_037138415.1 Opitutia bacterium
ATAGTACCGCGGTGGTTAGAAATCGTTTGAGCTACTTCGTCTAACGTGTGGGCGGACTTTAAAATAACATCGTTGCGTGTAATACCCTTTAAAATTTCTGATGAGTCGCCCGCCCAAGTAATCACGGTATCGCCAGCACGAAGTAATAATTTAGCACCACACTCTCGGTGTAAACTCGCGGAAGATTGGCCAAGCTCAGCCATACCACCAATCACGAAAAGACGACGGCGTGGATCTTGTACCGTGAGACGGTTGAAGCACTGTATCGCATCAAGCAAGGAGGCCGGACTCGAATTATAACAATCGATATAGAATGTTCGGTTACCATCTTGGTGAATACTGCCACGACCGATAGGTGGCATCCACCATTCTAAGTTTTTCTTAATTTGGTTTTCACTAATACCTAATTCTAGAGCAGCGACCACAGCGAGCGCGGCGTTTCGACCCAACCCATCCGAAATCGGACTCAAGGGATAAGCACGACCATCGAGTAAAAGTATACGACGACCATTTTCATCCGCAAATTTGGCACTGATTACACGTAAGGGCATCACTGCAGGTTCATCATCCTCTTCAAATTTAACGACTAAGCAGCGTGAGGCGTAGGCT
The DNA here is from genome assembly GCA_037138415.1 of Opitutia bacterium. Lineage (GTDB taxonomy): Bacteria > Verrucomicrobiota > Verrucomicrobiia > Opitutales > UBA953 > UBA953. The sequence goes on from JBAXIK010000036.1 coordinate 610, forward strand.
TGAAACTCGGGCCACTTTAGAAGTGACGCTGGGATAATCGCCTTACCGTCGGGCTCTAAAGCAGCAATCATCTCAGATTTTTCATGAGCCACGGCTTCAATAGTCCCCACACCTTCTAAGTGCACCGGAGCAACGGCGGTAATGATTGCTAAATTCGGACGGAGGATTTGTGCCGAAATTTTTAATTCACCAGGCAGACTCATGCCGGCTTCAATCACGGCATAGCGATGGATTTCTGAACTAAGGCGGAGTAACATTAACGGCACACCCAATAAATTATTTAAATTAGCTTCGGTAATGAATGCGGATGAACCGAGAAGCGCGCCTAATAAATCTTTGGTTGATGTTTTACCAACACTGCCCGTGACGCCAATCACTCGCCCTTTAAATTCACTACGCCACCCTGCTGCAATTTGATGTAATCCTTTTTGAGAATCTTCAACGACGAGTTGCGGCAGATGGTCGGCCGTGCGTTTCGACACCAAGGCGCAAGACGCACCACTGGCTCGAGCGGCGTTTAAGAAGTCATGTCCATCGCGCTTGACGGTCCTAATAGCCACAAACGCTTCACCTTTTTTAATAGTGCGCGTGTCCATATTAAAACCGGTGATTTCTTGATCAGGTAAAGAAGTCCACTCACCCTGAGTCCACTCCGCTAATTGTTTAGGGTTAAAGGAATTATTCATGAGCGGAGATTCCTCCTTAATTCTAAAATTTCTTTGGCTACTAAGCGGTCATCAAACGGAACAACCGTGTCGTGAAACTCTTGCGTGGTTTCATGTCCCTTGCCCGCAATGATCACACAGTCATTAGGTTGAGCGGCGGCTAAAGCACGACCGATGGCGTCGCGACGATCATTGATAAATTCAATATTAGGTAACGAATCTAGTCCTTCGCGCATGTCGGCAAAAATCGTGGCGAGATTTTCTTTACGTGGGTTATCCGCAGTCGCCCAAGCATGATGAGCTAATTCCGCGACCGCTTTCGTCATCGCAGAACGTTTACCACGATCGCGATTACCACCGCAACCGAACACACACAAGACACGTCCGGGAGTAATGGTACGTAACATTTGCAGCGCGTTACGTAAGGCGTCGTCCGTATGTGCATAATCCACAAAGACGGGGAAAGTTTGACCGGCTTCAACGCGCTCCATCCGTCCAGCAACACCGGGAAAAGCTTTGACTGCTTCGACCATCGATAGTGGATCGCGACCCAAAGACGCTACTAAGGCTAAAGCACAAAGAATATTAGAAATATTATATTCACCGGGGAGCGGAGAATTAAAACGAGCCGATTGGCCTGACCATGAAACGGTGAATTCGGAGCCACGCGGATTAAAGACGATTTGCGTAGCCTGCAAATCAGCGACGGAATGAATCCCGAACGTAATCACCAAGCCGCGTGCACGGCAGGATTCTGCGAGATTTTTTCCGGCGGTATCATCCACGTTGATTACCGAAACTTTAGGGATAGAACCACTACGACCATCGAATAAAATGGTTTTAGCATCGAGGTAGGATTCTAAATTACCATGGTAATCAATATGATCGCGGGTTAAGTTCGTGAACGCAGCAGCGGCGAAAGAGAAACCATGAACACGATCTTGGTGTAGGGCGTGGGAACTCACTTCGAGGCAGGCCCCAGCACATTGTGACTCAACCATTTGACGGAAGAACCCAGCCAAGTCGGCCGACTCAGGAGTAGTTTTATAAGCAGGGATGGAGCGACGACCCAGTTGATAGCGGACGCTACCGATGAGACCCCAATTCTCTCCTGCTTGTTGTAATAAGTGTCGGAGTAAAGTAGTGATGGTGGTTTTACCATTGGTTCCCGTAACACCCACCAGTTTTAATTTTTGCTCGGGGTTACCATGATAACGGCGAGCTACTTCTGCTAAAATTTTTCGAGGCTCTTTCACTTGAGCAGCGGCTACAGCGGGAAGGCCAGCGACTGGTTCGCTCGAAATCACGGCTGAGGCGCCACGCGAAATCACATCATCTAAAAATTGGTGACCGCTGGTGCGTAATCCAGGTAATGCAAAAAATAAACTACCTGGTAAAATACGGCGGGAGTCAGTGACTAAACTTGATACTCGCGTAGACCAATCACCGCGACGTTCAACGACAGGAATATCTTGAAGTAAACTTTGTAAGGTAGGATTTTCCATGAGGCGATGATTACTGGGTTCTTTTAATATCATCGTTCAACCCCAGCGACGGTGCGGGAAATGGATGAAGCAGGTTTTATATCCAACCACTGGATGCAATTTTTTGCCACGGTAGCAAAAATCGGAGCAGCAAATTTACCACCGTAAGCAATCCCATCGCCTTTCGGTTCATCTAAGATTACCGTGATTGCTAGGCGCGGATCTTGCACCGGGAAAAATCCTGAAAACGAAGCGACGTGGTGGGCACTGGAGTAATGTCCGTTAATAATTTTTTGGGTTGTACCCGTTTTACCAGCGACTTCGTAGCCCTGGATATCCGCAGCGGGAGCCGTTCCAGTTTTACTACAAACCGCCCGCAATAATGAAGCGACTTGTTTGGCGGTAGATGGAGAAATCACTCGTCCACGAGCACGCGGTGGATAATCGATGACAGTTTCTTTAGTTTTCGAATCCTCAACGCGGAGAATGAGCTGCGGCTGCATCAGCAATCCGTCGGCCGCGATGGTCGACATCGCATAGTGGATTTGTAAAGCGGTCACACTAATTGAGTGGCCCATCGGCATACGTGAAATAGTCATGCCATCCCATTTTTCAGGATTAATAATCAATCCAGGAACTTCAGCTCCGGTTACTAAATTGGATACCGAACCAAAACCAAAAGATCTCACTAACTTATCGAAACGATCTTCTCCTTTTTTCTCCGCATAAAGCATACCGATTTGCACGGTGCCGCGATTGGATGATTCGCGGACGATATCACGCACATTAACCACGCCAATGGGATGTGAGTCGGCAGGCATGGAGATCATTCGACCCCGATAAGGCACTTGGGATAAACTACAGTCGTAAACACTACTAGGTGTAATTAATTTTTCTTCGAGGGCACCAGAAATAGAAACGATTTTAAAAACTGAACCTGGCTCATAAATATCTGATACGGCGCGATTACGCTGACTGTCTAACGGCGAGAGTTTCGCATCATAAAATTTATTGAGATCAAAGGTAGGCCAATTGGCTAAACCTAAGATACGTCCGGTCTTCGGCTCACTCACAATAATCACAGCGCTAATCGGATTATATTGAGCAACCGCTTTATCGAGAGCATCTTCGCAAGTTTTCTGCACTAAACTATTAATCGATAAAATAACGGTATTACCATCGACGGGTTGAACTTCACGCAGACGAATACTGGCGATTTCGCGACGGCGACCATCGCGCTCAGACTCAATCCAACCTTTCTGACCTTGTAGGAAATTATTCAGTGCCTTTTCCACACCGCACGCCGATTGACCTTCTTTATTTACATAGCCGATGACGTGCGCAGCCAATTGGCCATTCGGATAATTACGGTGATACTTTAATTCTGCGCGGAGGGCTTTGATTTTTAAGCCCGTGATTTTTTTAAGAACTTCCTTATCCACCTCATGCGCTAAAACAATCCAGCGGATACGATGTTCGTTACCTTCATCGTCGACTTTAGGTTTGGTATTAAAAGCCTTGATGACATCGGTAGGAGAAACTCCTAAAATTTTGGCTACTTCGACCGCTCGACCGACTTCTTCTTTTTTAATCGATTCAGGATCGACACCGATGTCCCAGACATCTTCGGAAACAGCTAATAAATTATTTTGCGAATCACGTACTTCACCGCGGCGACAATCTAATTCTTGAAACACACTGCGCGCTTGAACCGCTTCCGCGCACAACTCAGGTGCTTCGACCCAATGGAGCCAGAAAAGTCTAACGATGACAGCGACAAAGCACAGTGAAACAATCCAGGCCAGCGAAGTAAAACGCTTTTGCCTGGCATGCATTAATGTCATCGGGAGCGGGGCCCTCCCATTTCAACCGGTGGGCGAAAGGTAAGATCAAGTGCCGCCACTCTGGGGCTCGGAGTAGTCCGTGCGGAGGTGACGGGTAAAGTAGGACCTGAGACGCGGAGCAAATTCACGATTTGTTCGGGCTTCGGTAATTTAAATTTTTCACCGGCTTTTTCGCTGAGCTTTACTGTATCTTGACTGATGTCGCGCTGACGTTTCAAAGCGTCTAACTCTTTTTTAGAGTCAGCAATCGCACGTTCTAGACGGACAATACGAACACCGACATCATCCGAACGCAGACGAAGTTTCATAATACTGATTGTACCTAATGCACCGGTGGCAACGGAGATAATAACCATCACGGCAAAGAAAAATCGGCGAATGTTCATACGATTAAGCGGCGGACGGCGCGCAAGCGGGCGGAACGACTGCGAGGGTTACGAGTTTGTTCAGCTTCCGATGGCTGAATGGCTTTACGGGTTAAAAGTTCGGCCAGTTTAACGCGTTCATCTTGTCCGCGATTATCATCGCGATGAATCGGACGGCCACTCACGTCATTCATATAACGTTTCACCATGCGATCTTCGAGTGAATGGAAAGAGATCACGACTAAGACGCCGCCTTGTTTTAATTTTTCAAAAGCTTTGGGTAGCGCTTCGGCTAAGGCGCCCAACTCATCATTAATCGCGATGCGAACACCTTGGAAAGTTTTGGTGGCGGGATGTGGTCCGCGGGGACCAGGAGGGTTGGGTGCGACTTCGGCGACTAATTCGGCAAAGGCTGTGGTGCGGGATAAACGTCCAGTACCACGCGCAGCCTCGATGGCATTAACAATACGAAACCAGCGAGGCTCTTCACCGTAGTCGCGAACCGCTTTTTCTAATTCGGGTCGGGTCGCACGTTCTAAAAACTCGGCGGCGGTGCGGCCCTTGCGCGTATCCATGCGCATATCGTTCGGCGCATCGAAGCGAAAAGAGAAACCGCGTTCCGGGATATCCAACTGATGAGAAGACACCCCAATGTCCATCATAACACCGTCAAACGACCCCGGAACGCGGTCAAGGTTACGAAAATCTTCTGAATGAAAACGAAAGTTTTTAGGAAAACGCTCGAGGAGTGATTGCGCACGTTCGAGGGCGCCGGGATCACGATCCATCACATCGAGTGTAATGTTTTCGGCGCGCTCTAAAATCGCGGTCGAATGTCCACCGCCACCAAACGTACAATCTAAATAGGCACGACCCGACTCAGGGTTTAGCAAAGCTAAACACTCCTCGAGTAAAACTGGAACGTGACTGGTCATTTAAAAATTAATTGTGAATAAGCTGTGAATTGTGTAAGTAACTTTTGGATACAAATTAAATTCCGAGTTCACGCAACGCACGGAGAATAATCCGGGTGTGTTCGGAATCGCGTTCGGTCTTGGGTGGATTTTTGGCGGAGATTTGGAACGTGGTGAAACCGCCTTTGAAAACGACATCACGGTCGAGACGCGCTTCTTTTACCACGTGATCATTGAGCGTGATGCGACCGGCTTTATCGCATGAAACTTGAATACTATTGGCGCCTAATAAACTCAGCGCATCCATTTTATCGGGATCGCTCACGGTGACTTGGAGAGCTGCATCGGAAATGCGCTTCACCATCGATGGAGGAAAAACAACAATCGATCCAACGGCTGGATGATACATCGCTAAAAAACTTGTTTCCGCAGTTCCTTCAAAACGCCAGGCCGCAGGAATGGTAACACGATTCTTCTCATCCAATTTTCCGTGATGAATGCCTGTGAAGAGAGAATGGTTTGAACCAATGGACATGAGATATGGGAGCGTGAACCCAGTACACCCACTTTCAACCACTATGCCCCACCCGTCAAGATTTTAGCCCCAGGTTGATATTCACACCATTCACAGGCGCGATCGGTCCCAAATACCCTTTTATGACAAATTTCGCTCATAAAATACTTATCTATCTGTTAATCAGTAACTTATGGCTATTTTAGCGATCAAAAGCCGTTTTTTGTTAAAATAAAACATCGATATTACCCAATAAAATATAGGTTAAAACGTATTTTGACTCCTTTTTGTATTCAGATTATCACTACATTATTCCCCTAAGGGCCGATATTGTGGGTGGGCGAAAGGGTTTGCCTTCATAGCGGGGGTGTGTTCTTTAATTATCACCGAATTACACCTAATTATGAAGAACGCCGTCACTTACGCACTCCTCGCTACAGCTATCACCTTTACTGGCTGCACCACCTATGTGGGCGTAGATAATCCAGATAACTCCGGTTCGATGTTCTCCAACATCACCGGTACCTTAACTACTAAATATAAAGCGGAGCCTGAAGTTGTCTTCAATGCGGTTAAACGCGCCGTCGATCAACAGAGCGACATCATGAAGCGTATGGGTGAAACCCAACACAATTCTGAAGGTCAACTTTTCGACACTACGGTCTTCGCTCGTGCGATCGGCGACTTAGAAGTAAAAATCAACGTCTCTAAGTTCCAAGACGAGAAAACTAAAGAATCCTACACCATCGTCACTGTGAAGTATGGTGCCTTTGGTAACTGCGAACAAAGTCAGCAGCTGGTTTCAAAAATCTCTGCTAACCTTCGCCGATAAAAGAGCGGGCGGAACCGCCTAATGGAACGCCGCCCAGCCATTCGGCTTGGCGGCGTTCTTATTTACGATAATAATCTACACACACATGGGAAATATTTTTGGACACAGCTTTCGCATTGCGACTTTCGGAGAAAGTCACGGTCCCGCTTTGGGCGTGGTCATCGAAGGCTGCCCTCCCCGCGTTCCCTTTGATTTAGATTTTCTTAAAAAAGAATTGGCCCGTCGTCGCCCTGGACAGAGCGATTTAACTACGCAGCGCAAAGAGGAAGATCAGCCCGAAATTCTCTCAGGCTTATCCCCCGATGGACTTACTTTAGGTTCTCCCATTGCGATTATTGTGCGCAATAAAGATCAACGTCCTTCGGCTTACACCGAAATGAAATCAGCTTATCGTCCTTCGCACGCTGACTTCACTTATGATTCTAAATATGGTATTCGCGCCGTGGAAGGTGGCGGACGTTCTTCTGCTCGCGAAACGGCAGCGCGTGTTGCCGCCGGTGCGTTAGCAAAAACCGTTCTCGATCACGCTTGTGGTGCAAAAATTACCGCGTGGGTAGAAAGCGTGGCTAATATTCAAATGCCAGCGCTGACAAAAACTCCGACGCAAAAACAAGTTGATGTGAGCCCTACTCGTTGTCCTCATCCTGCGACCGCAGAAAAAATTGCGGAATGTATTCGTAGTGCACGTAGCCACGGAGACTCGGTAGGCGGAGTGATTTGCTGTGTGATTTCAGGACTACCTGCGGGATTAGGTTCTCCGGTCTTTGATCGCTTCGAAGCGGATTTAGCGAAAGCTATGTTATCACTCCCAGCAACGAAAGGTTTTGAAATCGGTAGTGGTTTTGCCGGCACGCAGTTGATGGGTAGCCAGCATAATGATTTGTTCGTTAAGAAAGGCGGACGGATTCGCACCGCAACCAATCGCTCCGGTGGAACGCAAGGCGGTATTACCAACGGCGAAGATGTCGTCTTCCGTATCGCGTTCAAACCTACTGCAACCATTTTACAAAAACAAAAAACTGTCCGTCCGGATGGTAAAGAAACGTCACTCGCAGCCAAAGGACGTCACGATCCATGCGTCTTACCGCGCGCTGTACCAATTGTTGAAGCCATGGCTGCACTCGTGGCAGTCGACCACTGGATTCGCGATCGTGGACAAAATGAATCTTTCGGACGCTGCGGACGTAAAGCATGACCCCGCTCATTATCGTTCTCGGGATTGCTGGATCGGGCCGTTCGGCCGTCGTAAAAGAACTTGCGGATAACGCGTGGGTTGAAGGTAAAGCGATTCGTATTTTATTCGAGAGTGCAGAGACGGCAGAAAACGCGACCCGTGCGGAGCGTTGGACCTTTAAAGAGGGGGAAGCTCGTGTGCCCCAACCTGCCGAAGAAGCAGCCTGCATCCTGATTACGAATGGACGTCTCTCCACCATCGATCAGATGGAGGCCCTGCACCAACGCGTGACGAATTCTGATTGGCAAATTCAACGCGTGATCACGGTGGTGGATTGCGCCCTCGCCCATCGACACCCCGTGCTTTCTGAATGGTATGAGGCCTGTATTCATTTTTCCGACGCCGTCGTGTTAAATCGTCGCTGGGAAGTTCCCGGGCAATTCATGAGTAAGTTTTTAGAAAAATACGAAAATAGTTTTTACCCTTGTCTCTTTTTTAATTTTCTAAAAGAAGGTCGCTTACACAACCCTGCAGCGGTCATTGAAGGCGACCCGTTACGGATGAGTCATATCTTTGATGAAATCGATGCGGTCGATGAAATGGAATTTGATGAAGATAATTTGCCGGAAGAACCTTTCGATTTAGTCCGTCAGCCCGATAAATATTTTGCACGGGATGATTTGGGTCGGCGCATGATTACAGTACCTGAAATCAAAGAAGTCCTTAAACTTGAGGGACGGTAAGCAATCACGATGTACCTCCTGATTGCCATCTATGCTTGGCTTTTAGCTAATCTCCCAGAGGTTTTTGCTCGAGTTAACGCGTGGGTCTTTGGTCAATGTATCTGGCTCCTTCGTCGAAAAATCGTGTTAGATAATTTGCAGCAAGCTTTTCCTGAAAAAGATAAATCGTGGTGGAAGAAAATTGGCAAACTCTCTTGTCAGCGTACCGCAGAGATGAGTCTTTTTGGAATCGCTTCAGCCGCTATTTCCGAAAAGAAATTACGCGCCCGCATTAAACTGAATCCTAATATTTTAGAGGGATCCAGCCGACTGAATCACTCAGAAAAAGGTACGGTTTGTTTTGTGCCTCATTTTTCCTTAATGGAAATGATGACGACGATTAGACTTTTTGATTCAAGTTTGGCTCAACGAAATTGGGTCACACTTTATCGTCCCCTGGATTTAGCAGCGGCTGAAAATTGGATTAAAAAATCGAGAGAACGGTTTGGGATGAAATTAGTTTCGCGACGTGAGGGCTTTGGACGAACCATGGAAGCCGTACGACAAGGGGGCGTCGCCTGTGTCTTATTCGACCAGAACACCCACCAGGGTATTCCGCTCAAGTTTCTCAATCGAACTTGCGCGGTGACTAATCTTCCAGGAATCATTACCCAAAGATTTAATGCCGAGGCTAGAATTTTCTGGGCGCACCGGACTGGTTTTTGGCGCTGCGAGCTCAACGCCTTTGAATTAAAAGCCAAAGACTCTACAGCACTGACGGAGGAGTCTAATGCTTGGCTGGCAGAACAGTTACGAAGTTCCGACGAAGTTTGTGCGGATTGGCTCTGGGCTCATAACCGCTGGAAAAGCGGCGAGCATTTTGATTACTGAGCGGGGGGCGCTTCGGGAGTTGGACGACGGTGTGCACCACGTTCACCCTCTTTGTTTTCGTCACCGTCTTTATCCTTATCCTTGTCGCCATCCCTGTCTTTGTCTTTGGATTTTCCGTCGGTACGAATCTTAGGCAGTTCGGCTGAATATTTTTCTAATAGTTTACGGATGTATTGTTGGCGCTCATCCGATGAAAGTTTTAAGAAATTAGCACGCTCCTGTTTAGCTTCATCGCCAGAAAGCTGTTTTAAATGGTGTTCAAAAACCTTGGCACCAAGACCACCAGGCCCAGTTTTTTCGCGCATGTCCTTTAGGACCTTCTTACGCTCTTCGGGACTAGCATTCTCTAGTTTAGCGAGAGTTGCTGCAAAATCTTTGCGCTCTTCGGGCGACATTCTTTCGATTCGCTCCATCGCGGATCGCATTTTGGCTAAACGCTCAGGCGGTAATTCTAAAATTTTACGCATCGTCTGAACTTCTTCCAGTGAAGGCTCATTGCCGGAATTAGGCCGCGATGCGTCTACAGGTGATTTAGGTTTTTCCTCAGCTGCACCACAGGTCGCTGCCGCTACTAAAATAATAAAGGTAAAATAGCGCATGGTTTTAGATTTCTGTTTTATCAAGCACGTCGACCATCAAGGAATTTTTTTCGACGACTGGTGTGAGCATGGATAAATCATCCGCCATACCTAAAAGTGCACTTAATTGTGAGGCTTCATCGCTGCGAACTAAGGATTGAGTTTGTTGAATCAATGACTCCTCAGAGGGACCACTGAAATAAACCAAGCTCGCAACTAAACACGCGGCCATGGAAGTAGCGAAAGATGACCAACGAATAATTTGTCGGCGACGATAAGCGTGGACGGCTAAAACGACGCGGTCGGCAAAACCAGACACCTTCACGGAGCGAGAACGACCCAGGTGGGTCGCCAAGTCGGCTTCGAGGTTGGATGGTGAGTTTTGGCTCATGGTCTTACAGTAAGATAAACCCCGAAAAAGTCAGCGGGTTGCAATTTTTATTGGTTTTCATAATGATCTTTTAAAAGTTCACGGAGACGGGTGCGGGCCCGATGAATCCACGTTTTAACTGAGGAAACAGGGGCTTTCATGGCGATAGCGATCTCCTCGTAAGGCATGTCCTGTTGGACCAATAGGATAATGGCCGTGCGATGTTCAAAGGGGAGTTGGCTTACCGCCCGGTCAAAAGATTCCTCCAACTCGACAACATCGCGGGCGGATTCGTGACTCTGGTCTCCCGGTTCAGGGGTTGAATCGAGGGTGCTGGTCGGCTTGCGACTCTTGCGACGCCACTCATTCAGCACCAAGTTGTGGGCGATATGGATTAAGTAGGTGGATAATTTGGCCTCTGGGCGCCAACGCGAAGCAGCACGATGGAGTCGAATAAAAACCTCCATGGCGAGTTCTTCGGCTGTGGTTTGCGAACCCACTTCTGATTTCAGATAACCTACTAGGCGGGGGTGGTGGCGGTCTACCAATTGACGCAATGCATGGTCATCGCCCTGAGCGACAAGTGCCATGAGACGCTTATCCTCTTCATCTTCACTCGAAGGAGAATATTGAGGAGTCGTCATAAACTACGAGGGAGATGACGGTGGGCGGTTAGAAAAAATCCGTAGCGTTTGAAGTAAAAAATTCTCCATGGCAGAAATCCGGGAATAACTTAATTCTAAACGGGCTCGGCATGATTCTAAAACAGTGACGGTGCTGGCAATCTGCAATGAAAGTGTCGGGTGACTACGGCCCATTAATCTCAGTTTTTCTTCCATGGAAACAAGCATACGATTCCAAATACCGCGGCGGATATTTTCTTGGTGAGCCTCGGTAATATCTTTTTTATCTTCGTCGTCGGTAATCGGTGGAGGCGGAGCCTTTTCCAAGGCCTCTTCGAGAAATAATTCTAATAAGACCTCAAAACGGGCACAGAGTGAATAAAGCGGGATGATTATTTCGGTAGAGCGATTTTGGGTTGGCTTGGACGTAGCCAACTTAGTGACGAAATTCTCAAAGTCTTTTAACCAATTATTCCAGGAGGGATCCTGAATGACCGACTGCTCTCCCCCGAGATGAAATCTTAAAGACCGGCTCAACACCGTGGGCAATACACGGTAATAATTGGTGGTCTGTAAAATAATTAATGTACCCGCAGGAGGCTCTTCCAGGGTTTTTAAAAAACAATTCGCAGCTTCGGGAGCAAAGCGATCGACGTCATAAATAATTACCACGCGACGACCGGTGGTGGAGGTCAGCCTCAAGTCTGCCACTACTTCCTGAGTACTCTCCATATTGATACGTCGAGATCTCTTAGCAGGTCGTAACGCACGGCAATCGGCATGATTTAATGGTTCATCGGTTTCTAAATGTAACCCCGCCAGCCATTCCGAGGCCTTGAGTAAAAGTTCACTATTTTGCCCAGTAAATAAAACGGCGTGAGGCAGCCGACCCTCGACGCGTGATCGCGCAAGCACCTTAAGGGCAGGAATATTTTCTATATTAGAGGAAGCGTCGAGTGACTTCATGCCAAATAGCCTCGTCTAATTGCGAGGGAGTTTGCGTCGCATCCAAAACCAGAAAGCGCTGAGGTTCGGCTGTGACTAATGAGTGGTAGACTGCGCGGACTTTTTGGTGAAAACCCTGGTCCAGTAATTCAAAGCGATCGGCTTGGCCCTGATCGCGAACGGAGGCACGGCGTAATCCATGAGCAGGATCCAAATCTAAAAGTATCGTTAGATCGGGTACCAAAGTTCCACAGGCGAGGCGGTTCACTGATTCAACCAAGGATCGATCGAGTCCGCGACCGCCCGACTGATAAGCGATGGTTGAATCAACAAAGCGATCACACAGCACGTAAGTTCCTTGTTTTAAAGCAGGAACAATAATCTCGCCGACTAGCTGAGCGCGACTTGAGGCAAACAATAGAGCTTCGGTTTCAGCCATCATGGATTTGCTGGCTGGGCTTTTGAGCACCGTTCGCAGTTCTTCGCCGAGCGGCGTACCACCGGGCTCGCGTAGGCAAATAACTTTTCGTCCTAACTTTGTTAAGTGTTCAGCTAAATTTTTAAGTTGGGTGGATTTACCAGCACCCTCGCCTCCCTCAAAAGTTATGAATTTTCCAACGTTAGACATGTTAAGATGATTGTATCAATTTAAACTCAAAGCGAGCGGAGAAATTCTAGAAATTAAAAAGGCCCATTTTCATGGGCCTTTTTTTGAATCCGATAGTCTTTATCAACCACCAGCAGGAGAAGGATTTTTCTGGTTTTCTTTTTCGACCGTTTCTTGAATTGTTTTATTGATAGCGTCCATCACATCACTGACCCCGCCGGTTGAACCTCCTGGAGTAGTAGGAGAAGTTGTTGTTGTTTCAGTGGGAGTATCGGTTTTCTCAGTCGTGGTAGTTTTGTCGGGTGTAGTTCCATCCTTTGGAGTTGTAGGAACTGATGGCGGAGTCTTGTCTGCGATGTTATTAACTTGTTCTTTTAATTCGGTAGGCAATGAGGTTCCTTTGCTCAAATCGTTAGCGATTGTTTTAACTTCCTCCTGGCCCAATTTTGAGAATGTAATTACTGGGTTAGTGATCGGTGGTGGTGGTGGTGAGTCAACCACAGCGGAAACTTCAGTTCCTACTTTTACAGTTACGGGCGCGCTCAATGTCACTATACCAGTAACAGAATCCACTGAAACTACGGTAACGTCCTCTGGAAATCCTTCCGCACGTATTTTCATACCAGGCGTCAGGCCCGATGTATTTGCCATCTTTATGGTATTTTTGCCGACGGTTGGTTCGGTCGTCATGGTCTTTTTTTCTTTTTCTGCAACCGCTGAAACTTGAGTTCCGGCAGTTACAGTTACGGGTACGCTCAATGTTACTGTACCTGCAACAGAATCCACTGAAACTACGGTAACGTCCTCTGGAAATCCTTCCGCACGTATTTTCATACCAGGCGACAGGCCCGATGTGCTTGCCATCTTGATGGTATTTTTACCGACGGTTGGTTCGATAACTGTAGTCTTTTTTTCTTTCTCCTTAGAAGGCTCGTAGGTCGCACCGGCGGGAGGCTCAATGACGATTTCAGTACCAGCGGCTAAAGTAATAGGCTCACTGAATGTAATCTTCCCGTCTTCAATGCTTACGACCT
>JBAXIK010000037.1:0-14128 GCA_037138415.1 Opitutia bacterium
CCCGCAGACGAGCGTTTTGGCAAGAAGTCGGCGATTCTCATCAAGTAATTGCCACGGGAACCATCCCACCCCCGTCAGGAAATTGGCTTACTTATAAAGTCAGCGAAGGAACCTATACCCGAGCTTGATTTTGGCGTTGTTTTATGAGCACCAGACCCCTTGGATAGAGGCATGACCGACTTTCTGCTCTACGCCGCCGTTGTCTTCTTATTTTTAGTCAGCATCCTTGTTGTACTCATCATCCTCATGCAGCGCCCAAGCGCCAATGCAGGAATGGGATCTGCTCTCGGTGGCGGCGCTGCAGAAAGCGTTTTTGGCGGTGAGTCCGCTAACGTCCTCACCAAAATGACAACTACCTTAACTGTCATTTTATTCGTTTTAAGTTTTGGTTTATACCTCGGTTTCGTGGCTCGTGAAAATAAAGGACCGAAAGCCCTCGCACCGGTACCTACCGTAACCGCACCCGCTAAACCTGCACCAGTCAAAGCCCCTGTGAGTGCGACTTCATCTGCGAGCCCCTTAGCACCAGCTACACCCGCTGCCTCACCTTCAGTTCCAGCAACTAATTCCGTTAGTACACCAGTTGCCCCTACTGCACCTGTTAAGTCTGAACCTGTCCCAGCTGCACCCGCAGCCACGGGAGCCAAACAGTAATCAACAGTGCCACGACTCTTACTCAGCCTGCTTATCTGCTGGGTGACTCTGTCATGCCCGTCTCAAAGCTTTGCCCAAGGCAACTTTGATGACGACGGTTTTACCCAATTAAACAGCCAACAAAGCGATCAAGTTTTACAACTATTTCGACAGTCCAGAATCCCTGGTAATTTTTTTCTTAAGTTTAATATAATTCATAAACCCCGCCTGGGTGAAAATAAAAATCCCGTCGAAGGCGCACTCTGGGCAGGCTGGGCGGACTTTGGTCCACAAGTCCGTGGCGAGATTTTTGATAAAGACGGCCAAACTCAGCTCTCATTTATTGCCGTTAAAAACTTTAAACAATCATCACTCTGGATTTCTAATAATTTGAAACCCGCGCTGGCTGGAAATTCCCACGAAGCGAATGAACCTATCGTACCCGGACTGATTCTTAGTCCTTTCGACATCAACCTGCCCTTCACGCACTGGAAAGACACCAAATACACGGCAACGTTGAGATCGCGTGGTCGCGGTGTACATTTCTTTGAAACCATCAATCCCACTCAAAGCGAACCCGCCAAAGTAGTTTATGGAATCGACCGTGCGTACGGCGCACTCACCGAAGCAACTTACTATAGTCAGACCGGAAAAATTACTCGAACCTTAAAAATCGAAGACTTCGCTAAGGTCGACGGACAATGGATTGTCAGCACCTGCAGTATTCGCGATGAAACAACACGCGATATTGATGTACTGAAAATCACGGATGCGGCCGTAAGAATTAATTTACTCGATCAAACTTTTACGCCTGAGACCTTAGTTGAGAAAGCTAAATTCCCCGCTCCTGCCGAGCTACAACATCTGTAATCATGACTGCACCCGCTTTAAAAATTACTCAGTTCTGCAACCAGATTACGAATAATAAGGAAATTAAGGATTTTGCTGGGGCTAAAAACGGCCTGCAATTTAAGGGGAAAAATCAAGTTCGTAAAGTCGGTGCCGCCGTCGATGCCGGCGCTAAAGTTTTTGAACAAGCCGCTAAACGCGGCGTGGACTACTTAATTGTTCACCACGGAATACATTGGTCGACTGTGTCTCCTAAAAACGAAGTCAAAAAACTCCGCCAAGCGGCACTCAAAAAGAGTAAACTGTCACTCTACTCCAGTCACTTACCCCTCGATGCTCATCCCGCAATTGGTAATAATGCTTTAATCGCACAAGACCTCGGACTGATAGTAGTTCGCTGGTTTGTCGATTTCGAAGGCCTGCCTATCGCGTGTATCTGTCGTGGCATCAGTCGTAAAAAATTAAGTCAGCGTTTAAAAAAGTCATATCCAAAAACTTTTAAGGCAGTTGAATTCGGATCCAAGAATCCCAAATGGATTGCGATTCTAAGCGGTAGCGGACGCAGTGCTCTTCCCTATTTAAAATCTGAAAATTGTGATACCTTAATCACTGGTGAACTTCGCGAAGAACATTTTAACGAAGCGCAAGAACAAGGATGGAACCTGTACCCTTGCGGACATTATGCGACTGAAACCTGGGGCGTAAAAGCACTCGCTGCTGCAGTCTCGGCAGAGTTTGGTATCCCCTGGGAGTTTATCTCGACCGATAATCCCCTTTAATAAGCATGTCCGTCTATCGCGGTCGCATCGCCCCCACCCCCACGGGCTTATTGCATGTGGGTCATGCACGCACCTTCGCTCAAGCAGCCGAACGCGCCAAGCGTGCTGGCGGACAACTACTCTTTCGCATTGAGGATTTAGATGCTCAGCGCTGTCGCAATGAATTCGCCAAGCAGTCAATGGAAGATTGTCACTGGCTTGGGTTTACCTGGAGCGAGGGTCCCGACGTCGGTGGCCCATTCGGCCCGTATGTTCAGTCTCAAAGAATCAAATACTATCTTGAAATCTGGAAACAATTACACGCGACGGGATTGATCTATCCCTGCGATAAATCCCGTAAAGATGTAGAACGCGCTTTAGTTGCACCTCACGTCGAAGATGAGCAAGAGCCGATTTTTCCCATCGAATTAAGGCCAGATAAAAATCTTGGTAGCGATGCGACTGAACCCGGAAACCGAAACTGGAGATTCCAAATTCCTCTCGGCGAAGAAATTAAGTTTATCGATCAAATCCAAGGCACCCAATCATTTACGGCCGGAAAAGATTTTGGAGATTTTCTCATCTGGCGGAAAGACGGGTTCCCCTCCTACGAACTAGCCGTAGTTGCCGACGATCATGCCATGCAAATCACTGAAGTCGTGCGTGGTGAAGACTTACTTCTCTCTACCGCTCGACAGCTTTTACTTTATCGTGCGTTGCATTGGATACCACCACAGTGGGCTCATGTGCCCCTCGTAAAAGACGCCCAAGGTCAGCGCTTAGCCAAGCGCACCCACGGTCTGTCTATTCAAGAGCTACGTGAAAAAGGCATTACGGCCGAAGCAGTTCTAGTCGCACCACTCGAGGCTTTATCAATTTAGTCTAGTATTCATTGCCTTCAAAGCACTAAGCCCTAGACCATCACTATGCAGTCCACCCGGATATTACTCGTCGACAACGGCTCACTCGAAGCCGCGACCACCCTGGGTTTACGCAAACTTTCTAAGGAAGTAAGTCAGCTCATCGGTCAAGACGTACATCCAGTCTCCGTTCTGCATTCTCAAAAAGTACCTGTGGAACTTCTAGACAACAAACCTGCACAAATTTTTGCGGATGCAGTACAACAAGCCGTCACCGAAGGAATTCAGCGATTAATTATTTTACCTTTATTTATCGGACCCAGTCTTGCGATTACAGAATTCATTCCTGCCCAATTCCAATTACACGCGAAGAATAACATGCAACTGGTTATCGCCCATACCTTATACGGCTCGGACGGGGAACTTCGCGATATTCTCATCGATAATCTAAAATCCTCCTCCTGGCAGAAAAATCAATCAACCGTCCTGCTCTGCGATCACGGCACTCCGATTATCGAAGTAAATCAGGTTCGTAATCTTTTAGGTGATGAAATTCGTAAGCAATTAGGACTCGAGTCCCATCAACTCATTGCATGCTCAATGGAGCGTCGCGAGGGAGATCAATACGCCTTCAACGAACCGCTCCTCGAGTCGGCACTTTCCAAAGTATCGGCGCACGCCATTGTTTTAATGCAGTTCCTACTTCCCGGTCGCCATGCTGGAACGGGTGGCGACGTAGCAGAAATTTGCGAGAAGAACGCACCCCATGGTATCCGTTGGGAACTCAGTCCTTTAATCGGCACGCACCCCCACCTTGCGCGCTTATTAGCCCGTAGATTTAGTGAATTAAAAGCCTAGAGCGTTTCTTCGAAACTGCCTGCTAAATCACTCAAGGGTGAGTTTGTTACCACGACGCCAACCACAGCAATCAGAGGGGTCGGTAATGAATCTACATCTACCTTATGCTCTGCGAGATCGGATAAAGTTGTTAAAACATCGGTCGCACCGACTTGAGAGATTTTTGAAAGCAATCGAACCGGCATCTTTTGATCAGCTCCTGCGTGAATTATTTTTTGAGCCACTTCTGCTAATTTTTTAGCACCCATGTACAAACATAACGTCGCACCCGTCTGCACATGTGCAGACCAATTTTGATCTGACCCATCGGCACAGTGACCGGTTAAAAATGTTACCGAAGCAGCTTTACCACGTTGAGTTAAGGAAAAACCTGCATCCGCTCCCGCCGCAGTCGCCGCCGTAATTCCAGGTACTATCTCAAAAGGAATACCCTCACTCAACAAATGTTCAATCTCCTCACCAAGACGTCCGAAGATACATGGATCTCCGCCTTTTAATCTTACGACTAGGTTAGAGCGTTGGGCTTCAATGCTGATAATGGAATTAATTTCGGACTGAGTCACCGAATGAATACCGCATCGTTTACCCACCGAAATAACTCGGGCCTTCGGTGCAATTTCTTGGAGCAAATCATCACCCGGCAAACTGTCATAAATAACCACGTCTGCTGCCCTTAAATATTTCAAACCACGCACGGTAATCAAATCAGGTGCCCCAGGCCCTGCTCCCACGAAGACCACCCGGCCACTGTGATTATTGTTTACCATTAAATTTATACTTGACCCTTAATATGTAATCTTTGGTAATCTTATCAAGTATAAAATTTAACCAACAATCACTATGGAAAAACCACTCACCAAGAACGAATTCATGAAAGCCGAAAAGCCTGATTTATCGGGCAATATTCAGGCCACCTTGGCGGACCCCACCCTCGATCGTTTCAGTGGCGACGATGAACAGTTCATTAAGTTCCACGGAATTTATCAGCAAGACGACCGTGATAAGCGTAAAACGGGCAAAGAATATTCCGTGATGGTGCGCACCCGTCAGACCGGTGGTATCGTTCCTTCCTCTCAGTACATTGTGTACGACGAACTTTCTAGTTTATTTGCCAACGGAACTCTCCGTATCACCTCTCGTCAAACTTTCCAATTCCACGGCGTACTGCAAAAAGGAATTGGTAATTTAATAAAATCAATCAACGAAGCTTTAAGTTCTACTCTCGCGACTTGCGGCGACGTTAATCGTAATGTCACTGCACCATCCAATCCTCCTGTAGATGCCATCGGTGTCGCCGTTGATGAAGACGCTTTCTCAATCACTCGTGCGCTGCTTCCTCGCACCACGGCGTATCACTCGATTTGGGTAGAGGGCGTATCACTCGATTTAGGCATTGGCGAAACAGTTGCTAAAGCCCAGGCGAGTGCTGACCAAGCTAATCCTTACATGCCACCGCCTGCTGACAGCGATGATTCGGGTGCACCCGTCGATCCTCTGTACGGAAAAACTTATTTGCCTCGTAAATTTAAGACCGGTTTCGCAATTCCTCCTAATAACGATACCGATATTTTCACCAATGATATGGGCTATGTGGCTATCGTTGAGAACGGTAAACTCATTGGCTATAATCTTTTAGTCGGTGGCGGTCTCGGTACCTCCCACGGTAATAAACTCACCTTCCCTCGCCTCGCCGACGTCATCGGTTTCATCACCCGCGAACAGGTCGTTGCGGTCGGTACCGCCGTTGTTGCCATTCACCGCGATTGGGGTGACCGCACCGACCGCAAACACGCGCGAATCAAATATGTCTTAGAAGAAAAAGGCGTGGAATGGTTCCGCAACGAACTCGCTCAACGTCTCGGCGCTCCCCTGCCTGCCGCCAAGCCTTTCATCTTCAAAGGACAAGGCGATGCCTTTGGTTGGTTCAAACAATTAGATGGCCTCTGGTACCTCGGATTATTTATCGAGACCGGTCGCGTCAAAGATGCTGGTGATTATAAATTAAAAACCGCACTACGCTCCATCGCTGAAAAATTCGGTCCCGTCTTTCGTTTAACCGCGACACAGAATTTAATTTTATCCGACATCAAAGAAGAAAATAAATCAGCGGTTGAAAAGATTCTGAACGACCACGGTTGCAGTATCGTATTTAATCCTGGCTTAATCAAAGGTCGCGGTATGGCTTGCCCTGCTCTGCCCACCTGCGGATTAGCTTTAGCTGAGTCGGAACGTATTTTCCCAGCCTTACTCGCTAAACTAGAAGATGCTCAAGCCGCTGCGGGCATTCCCAACGAAGAACTGGTCGTACGTATGACTGGTTGCCCGAATGGCTGTGCCCGTCCTTATAACGCTGAAATCGGCCTCGTCGGTAAAGCCCCTGGTAAATACAATCTCATGCTCGGCGGAAACCGCGAAGGCACCCGTCTTGCCCGCACCTGGCGCGAATCCGTTTTACTGGATGAAATTCCCGTAGCCGTCGGTGAACTGTTCAAACAATACGCTCAACAGCGTAAGAGTGGACAAGCTTTCGGCGATTGGGTCAACGAGGCCGCTGTCTGGCCCGCTCCAACTACACCTGCATAATTAAAGAATGTCCGTCCCCGATCCCAGTCAGCTCGATGCTCTGGAGGCGAAGTTATTAAACTTTGCACCCGTGGATCGTTTGCGCTGGGCGGCTGATACTTTCGGTTCGCGTGCAGGTATTGGTACTAGTTTTCAACCTGCGGGCATTGTCATTATGCATTTAGCAAAGACGGCCGGTCTGAAAATTCCAGCATTCACTTTAAATACCGGCTTACTTTTTCCTGAAACTCTCGAACTGAAAAAGAAATTAGAGACCGCTCTCGCTATTCACATTGAAGAAGTTCACCCGCTCGAGACCGTTGAACAACAAGCCGCGTCACAGGGTCCGGAACTTTGGAAAACCAATCCCGAAAGGTGCTGCGAGTTACGCAAAGTAGATTCTCTGGGTAAAAAATTATTCGATTTAGATTTATGGATTACCGGAATGCGTCGCGATCAAAGCACCGAGCGATCATCAACGCCATTACTCAGTATAGCGGCAAGACCCGACAACTCTGACGTCTGGAAACTCAACCCACTCGTGGATTGGAGCCGCGACCAAGTCTGGGCTTACCTCAAAGAGCATCAACTACCTCATAACGTATTACACGACCGAGGTTATCGCTCCATCGGTTGCTGGCCGTGCACCCAAATTTCTAATTCCGGCGATGAACGCGGCGGGCGCTGGCCTGGCTTCGAGAAAAAAGAATGCGGAATTCACACTAAAAATATTAAAAAATAATTAATCATGTCACGTAACGCTCAAAACGATCACCTCACGCGACTGGAGCAAACCTCCATTCATATCTTCCGTGAAGCTTTCGCGAATTTCCGCTCCGTGTGTATGCCTTGGTCCATGGGCAAAGATTCTAATGTGCTCATCTGGTTAGCTCGTAAAGCATTCTCCGGAAAGATTCCTTTCCCTCTCCTACACATCGATACCACTTACGAGTTTCCCGAGATGTATGAGTTCCGCGAAAAAGCCAAAGAGATTCACGGCATCGATTTAATTGTTCGGATTAACGAGGATGCGATTCGTCGCGGTATTGGTTATGCTACGCATGACCCTGTAACCGTTACTCACGAACTTAAAACCGTACCGTTCATCGCGGCGATTAACGAATTTAAATGGGACGCACTCGTGACTGGAATTCGTCGCGACGAAGATCCTACCCGTGCTAAAGAGAGATGGTTCTCACCCCGTTCCGCCGAAGGGGTATGGGATTATAAAGACCAACCGCCCGAGTTCTGGGGACAATTTGCATCGACCGCTCCCGAAGGCGGCCACGTCCGCGTACAGCCTCTCCTCGAATGGACTGAACTCGATATCTGGGAATATATTCGTCGTGAAAATATTCCTAATCCGACCCTTTACTACGCCCGTAATGGAAAGCGTTTCCGTTCACTCGGTTGCCACCCCATCACGCACCCCGTCGATAGCCCAGCCAGCAATATTGATGAAGTGGTTGAGGAATTAAAACTCACCCGCGTCAGCGAACGAGCGGGACGTGCCCAAGACCACGTCGGTCGTAACTCAATGCAAACCCTGCGTGCTAAGGGTTTCATGTAATTCCTAAATTTTTTAAAATGTCTCAAACATCCAATATTTCTTCAGTCCAAAAATCAGCTCTACCTGACATCGAAGACATGCGCAAAATGCACGTCGTCGTCGTCGGCCACGTTGACCACGGTAAGTCCACCTTCGTCGGACGTTTATTACACGATACGGACTCCCTACCTAACGGAAAACTCGAACAGGTTCGTAAAAACTGTGCTGCCGAAGGTATGGAATTTGAATACGCCTTCTTGCTCGACGCTTTACTAGAAGAACAAGAGCAGAATATCACCATCGATACGACCCGTATCTTTTTCCGCACGACTCAACGTGCCTACGCCATCATCGATGCTCCGGGTCACAAAGAATTTCTAAAGAACATGGTAACGGGCGCCGCCAGTGCCTCGGCAGCCTTATTGCTCATCGATGCCAATGAAGGCGTGATGGATCAATCGCGTCGCCACGCTTTCTTACTTTCACTGCTCGGTGTAAAACAACTCGTCGTGCTCGTGAATAAGATGGATTTAATTAAGCACGACCAATCGACCTACGAAAAAATTAAAGTCGAGTATACCGCGTTCTTAAAATCACTCGGTTTAACCGCTGTTCATTTCATACCGATTGCTGCGAAGCATGGTGAAAACGTGGTGCAGCGCTCCGACAAGATGTCATGGTGGAATGGTCCTACCGTGGCTGAGGCGCTCGATAACTTTAACCACGAAGACGACCTCACTGGACTGCCCCTACGCATGCCGGTATCCGACATTTATCGTTTCGACCATCGACGCATTATTGCGGGTCGAGTCGAAGCCGGTGCCATTCGCCCTGGTGATGAACTCATTTTCCAACCCGGTGGCCGACGCAGCACCGTCAGAACTTTTGAAGATTGGCCAGGCCCTTCACGCGATGTCGCTGGCACCGGTGACTCAGCTAATTTCAGTCTGAGTGAACAAATCTTCGTCGAGCGTGGACAAGTGGCTGCTCATCCTAATCAGCAACCACGCGTCGGTCGTGAATTCCGTGCCCGTATTTTCTGGCTGGGCAAGGAACCCCTCCAGCCCAATAAAACTTATCGCTTACGCTTGCTGACTCAAAACGTCGAAGCAGTGATTACAAAAATCGAAAAAATTACCGACGCCTCTTCACTGGAGTCGATTGTAGCGAGCACTGTTCCGCGCGACACCATTTGCGAAGTGATTGTTCGATCCACCCGCCCAATTGCTTTCGATTTACATAGTGAGTGTGCCATCACCGGCCGTTTTGCGATTGAAGATAAGGGACGTATCAATGGCGGCGGAATTATTTTAGATTCGATTACCGAAAAAACTTCGGGTGAAGGAAAAGTTACCGCTGCGGAACGTACCGCACGTGCTGGACATTCCCCTGCCGTGATTTGGTTCACTGGTCTTTCCGGCTCAGGTAAATCTACGATTGCTGAATTAGTAGAGCGTCGACTTTTCGATGCTGGTAAAAAAGTTTTCCGGGTGGATGGTGACGACTTACGCACCGCGCTAAATCGTGATCTTGGATTCTCGGCCACGGATCGTGCGGAGAGCGTCCGTCGTGCTTCTGCGGTAGCTGGACTCTTTGCGAACGCCGGACACATCGCACTGGTCACTCTCATCGCCCCTCTGGCGGCGGACCGTGCTAAGGCCCGTGCTGCCCTAGCTAATCACGCCTTCATCGAAGTCTTTGTGGATGCTCCACTCGAAGTCTGTGAATCGCGTGATGTCAAAGGACTCTACGCCAAGGCTCGTCGCGGTGAAATTCCCGAATTCACGGGCATATCATCCCCGTATGAGGCTCCCGAAGCTCCTGAAGTGCACATTCGGACCGATAAACTTTCCACAGCACAGGCGGTAGATTTAGTTCTTAATGCCTTAGATAAAATTCTGGAATCTAAAGCCGAAGACTGGGAAGTTTAGTCTACACAATCGACTGGGCGTTGACTCAGCACCTTTTGAGATTATGTTAACTCATAATGAAGTTGCTGCATATCGATGCATCTCCGCGCACCGTACGCTCAGTGACTCGTAAACTGAGTGCAATATTCGTAAACGCACTTCGGCTTAATCACTCCGACCTACAAGTAACCCATCGCGACGTAGGACACAACCCTCCGCCTTTTATCTCTGATGCCTGGATCGGTGCCGCTTTTGCCAAAGGTGATTTCAATGATCCATCCATGAAAGGCGCACTGCACCACTCAGACGAATTAGCGACGGAGTTATTAGCCTGTGATGCCCTGCTCATCGCCTCTCCGATGCATAATTTCAATGTCTCAGCCTCGCTCAAAGCGTGGATTGATCAGGTAGTCCGCACGGATATGACCTTTAAAATTACCGAGCAAGGACCCATTCCTTTAGTCAGAGGTAAAATGGCACTAGTCATCACCTCACGTGGTGGATTCGTCGCCGGTACTACTTATGATTTTCAAGAGCCTTATTTACGTACTATCTTAGGTTTCATTGGAATCACCAACGTCACTTTCGTTCACGCTGAAGGCGTTAACAACAGCGACAAAGATCGTGATGACGCCATCACCACAGCTTCCGCAAAGTTGATTTCACTGGCCGAAACTTGGTAATCAACTTATTCGTGAAAACGAATTCTTCGCTTCGGTACACCATTCGTTTTCGGTAAAATATTTTCCTG
Organism: Opitutia bacterium; assembly: GCA_037138415.1. Taxonomy (GTDB): domain Bacteria; phylum Verrucomicrobiota; class Verrucomicrobiia; order Opitutales; family UBA953; genus UBA953. Next base: position 10,731 of record JBAXIK010000037.1, read on the forward strand.
CGTTTGAGAATTCTCTGATAACTGTTCAGACTTACTTTTCCACTTACGTTCAAAGCCAGTACTCGCCGGTCGAACCATTTCCTTACCGAGTTTAGCATTAATTGTATCCACCGCTTTCATCAGGCGATTACGCGATGATGGTACCGTCGTTCCCAATCCGGGAAGCGTTTCCTGGACAATATCCCTGGAAGATAATTCGGTTAAGACTACACCCGCTTTTTTATAAAAATAGCCCTCTTTAAAAACACGTTTCAAAGCCCGTTGGGCCATCGCCCCAATCACGCCTAAATCATCAGTCAGAAAATCAATCTCCTCTGTTTCACTTGTGCCGTATTGTTCTGCATCTTTATGAAAGCGATTAGTACCAAAAAAGACCGTGACGGTGGAAGTGGTTAGATTTTCCTGACGAAGTTTCTCCGCCGCTCGTACGGCATGCGTAGCGACGGCCTCCGATAAATCGATGAAGTCACTCACTGGGCGGCCAAACGAACGCGAAACCATGATACTCTTACGCGCTTCAGCATTTTCGATGATCTCGTGACAAGGAATACCCCGTAATTCTAGGGCGATACGCTCCCCCACCACTCCAGCCAGTCGTCTAATAAAAGCAGGATCCGCCTCCGCTAAGTCTTGAGCCGAGAGAATGCCATGACCACGTAGTCGTGTGGCTAGCCCTTTACCCACGCCCCAAATATCGCGCGTCTTAACTCCCTTCAAAAATTCTTCACGACCTGCAGCTGAATAAGGAACGACGATTACTCCACCCGACTCTGGATCGCCCTTCGCTCTTTCATTAGCAAGTTTACATAAAACTTTAGTCGCACCCATTCCAATGGAAACAGAAATACCGGTGTTGGATAATACATCGTTACGAATTCTATGACCTAGAGCGCGGGCATCCGCTTCGGGCATATCGGGAAAACCTAAAAAAGCTTCATCAATCGAATAAGATTCAAAGTCACGTGCTTGTTTTGCGAGCACCTCCATCACGCGTTCAGAAAAATCTCCATAGACCGAAAAGTTCGAAGAAAAAACTTTTACGGAATGGGCTTCGCAAACTCTCCGCACTTGAAAAAAAGGTGCGCCCATCGGAATGCCCAAGGCCTTAGCTTCACTCGATCGCGCGATGACACATCCATCGTTGTTGGAAAGAACCACAATCGGTACTCCGATGAGTGCCGGATTTAATGCACGTTCACAGGAGGCGAAAAAATTATTACAATCGGCAAGGGCTCGTAACATATGAACATTTGTTCATCTATCCGTTTACCAAGCTTTTCAAGGGTAAAAGTGACTAGGTACAAAAAAGGCGGGTCCTTGCGGCCCGCCTTTTCGAGTCATCTAACCTAAAATTACGAAGCAGTTAAGGCAGTGACCTCAGCGCGAATCTTCTCGGCCAGAGCGGTCGAGAGGTAACGCTCACTAGGGCTACAAGCGATCGTGACGATGCGCTTACCAGCAAACTCGGGACGCTTAGCTAATTGGAGACAGGCCCAGATATTGGCACCAGAGGAAATACCGACGGCGAGACCTTCGCGGGCCGAAACATCAAGCGCAGTAGCAAAAGCGTCTTCGTTAGAAACTTGGATCACTTCGTCGATGAGTGATAAGTCACAATTCTTAGGAACGAAACCGGCACCGATACCTTGAATCTTGTGAGGTGCAGGTTGCACAGGCTGTGAGTTGCGAGTCTGGGTAATGACAGGACTTGCAGAAGGCTCTACCGCAATGGCAAGAAGTTTAGAGTTACGACCTTTGATTACCGACGCCACACCAGTGAGGGTTCCACCAGTGCCAACACCAGAAACAAAGGCGTCCACTTTACCTTCTGTGTCTGCCCAAATTTCTTCGGCGGTAGTGCGACGATGCACTTCGGGATTCGCTGGATTATCAAACTGCATGGGCATGTAGGCGGTGTCGCCAATTTCTTGACGAATCGCTGTCGCACGCTCAATCGCACCACGCATTCCTTTCGCACCAGGGGTTAAAACGATTTCAGCACCGAGCATGCGTAATAAAACGCGACGCTCGACCGACATCGTTTCGGGCATCGTTAAAATACATTTATAACCACGAGCGGCGGCAACAAACGCCAACGCAATACCGGTGTTACCAGAAGTAGGCTCAACAATCGTACCACCGGGTTTCAATCGACCATCACGCTCACCCGCTTCGACCATCGCGCGACCAATACGATCTTTAACGCTCGAGAGCGGATTAAAGTACTCGAGCTTAACCAAGATTTCAGTGTTCAAACCTTCAGTCACTTTATTCAAACGAACAAGAGGAGTGCGACCGATAGTTTCTAAAACGTTTTTATAGATAGGCATGACTAATGTTTAGTTGTTTACTAATGTATATAGAAAATCAGCTATTTATGGGCAACCATAAATAAATGAAACTAAAGCCAAAAAATGCCTAGTAACGGCGTTTTGGGGCTGCGGGCGGACGTGGTGCGGTATCGCGCAAACGGAAAATAATACGGGCTTGAGTTAAGTCAGACGGGCTCATTTCGACTTTCACGCGATCGCCAGGATTAATTCTGATAAAGTTTTTGCGGAGACGGCCAGAAATTCTTCCCAGCACCACGTGCTTATTAGGAAGTTCAATGCGGAACATAGTTCCAGGTAACACCTGTAGGATTTTGCCTTCGAGTTCGATAACGGGTTCTTCTGCCATGCCTTGTAGGCTCTATCCATGCAAGGAAAGGGTCAAAGTCAACACCTCGTATAAAAGAAAGTCATCCCCGCTTGCCAGCGGCCGTCGACTTTAGATTATTTCAGTATGGAAAGTGACAACAGCTCAATTAGACCGCCCCTAAGCTGTCCCTTTGATAAACTTCATCCTTCACAATTAGTTCGTGATGATAAATTTTTTATGTCACTCGCATTCAATTTAGCCGTGGATGCCTGGCGAATTGATGAAGTGCCCATTGGTGCAATCATCGAACGTGGAGGAGAAATTATCGCCGCTGCACATAATGAGGTCGAACGCGCATGCGACCCCACCGCACACGCAGAAATTTTAGCCATTACCCAAGCCGCCAAAAAAATTGGCGACTGGCGACTTAACGACTGCACGCTTTACGTTACCAAAGAACCGTGTCCGATGTGTTCGGGTGCGACCATTATGAGTCGACTGTCGCGCGTCGTCTTCGCCTGGGGTGATCCTAAAATGGGCTGCATGGGCGGGGCGACTCCACTCCACAACTTACCCAAGTTAAACCATCGCGTCGCCGTCACCTCCGGAGTCTTAGAAGAGCCCTGCAAAGAAATCCTCCAAGCCTACTTTAGCATGAAACGCGGCCGAGATTCGGAGGCAACGGCTTGACCCACCGCCAGTTCCTGCAATTAGTTCACCATACGCTTTTATATTTCTTATGAGTTACACCCTCCCTC
>JBAXIK010000038.1:0-13302 GCA_037138415.1 Opitutia bacterium
GTAAAAATCTTTTAAGCTTACGTTTCTGGAAACTGCTTTTGCAGATTAATAAATTTAATAAATTAGCCCACCAGGCCTGGCAGACACCCGAAGCGGAAAACACATCGTTGGGTGAATGGTGTAAGCAAAATAATTTGGGGGATGACTTTTTACAGTGTTATTTAATTCCCATGAGTTCGGCCGTATGGTCGACCCCACCCGAAAAGATGCTGACCTTCCCCGCCGCTACCCTGATGCGGTTTTTCTACAATCACGGTTTCCTAGGGCTCAATACACAACACCAGTGGATCACGCCCGTGAATGGTTCACGCACCTACGTGCAAGCACTTCTAAAAAAATATTACGTAAAAAAATACTTAGGTGAAGCGGTGATATCGGTTAAGAGGAAAGCCCAAGGGGTCACCGTAACCACGGCTAAAGATGAATATGAATTTGATCGGGTCATTTTTGCGAGTCACGCCGACCAATCACTCAAACTATTAGAGGATGCGGACGAGACTGAAAAAGCTTTATTAGGTGCATTTCAATATAATCAGAATCTGGCGATTGTGCATACTGATCCAAGTCGCATGCCCAAAGCTAAGTTAGCTTGGTCGGCCTGGAATTATCATAACTGGAATTCGCAGGGGCAGCGCCGCAACTCAACCCACTACTGGATGAATAGACTACAAGGACTTACTCCCAACGAGAATTTCTTCGTCACGATTAATCATCCTGAGCAAATAGACTCTCAGAAGATCATTAAGAAAATCCCAACCGAACATCCTCTCTTTTCTATGGAAGCAGTGGCGGCCCAAGGTCAGATGCAATCGCTCAATGAAAGGCCTCAAGCGAAGGTTCATTTCGTTGGAGCGTGGCAGCGCTACGGATTCCACGAAGACGGATTATGGTCCGCTCATCGCCTTTGTAGTTACCTGCTCGGTCGCGATGCCTGGACGGCCTAAATTTTTACGTCAGGTACCTTGTGTTCAAAACCTTGAGCAACAAAAAGTGAGGCGGGTTGCATGGCGACTATTTGGGCCACGAAACGATCAGGAATGCGTTCCAATCGGGTATTATAAAACGTGGTAATATCGTTTGAGTAATTTCTGGCGAGAGCGATGCGATCTTCTGTCTCCGTTAAATTCTTCATCAGCGCATTGAAACTTTCGTTGGCTTTAAGTTCGGGGTATTTTTCGATGATGGCTTTGAGTCCAGGAACTAAAGCAGAAACTTGATTCGTGCCCATGGACTGACCACGTAAGGTGGCGATTTCCGTTTGCACCTGTGCTTCATAATCACGCAGACCTTTTAAGCTGGCGATGAGGGGAGGAATTAAATCGGAGCGACGTTTCAGTTGCACATCGATGAGTGATTGCGCCTGTTGTACGCGATTACGCAGTCCGATTAGGCTATTAAAGACCATCCACACCCAGCCCGCAAACCAGGCGAAACTATAAATGCTCACTCCAATGATGGGGCCCTTGGGATTGTTCGGAGTGAGCAATGCTCCAATCCCAATCGCGGTAGCTAATCCTACTAAATTCCAAAGGACATAGGCCGTAGCCTTGCCCGAACTGATATCTTTTTCTTTGCGATAGGTGATAATAAACATTTCCGCCAAAGGATCTTCAACGATTTGGGGCGCTACGATGTCGGGCCGCTCACTGGCACGACCTCTAATAAATAATTCGGTACCGACCGGAATGCCGGATTCGTAAAATCGACGTTGGCCCGTGGAGTCAGTAATTTCTTCATCTGGACCCATCACGTACAATGCCCCTCCACGATGAGTATACTCTTCAAATAAAGATAAAGTTTCGTAATCAGAGCCCTTAGGATGAACCCAAACATAGCCAAACTCATCTTTCAGATAGAAGCCCTGATAAAGACTTTCTCCCGCAATCGTCGTCCAACCTCGGCGAAGGACTTGCCGAGTGCGCGTGCGGCCGTTGCTATCTGTATAAACTTCCGTCTCCCAACGTTGCCACTCTTCATCGATACCCCACTTGTAAATGATGCAGTCTTTATAACAAAATTTTGCGCGGATGGGGGCGGTCGAAATACAAACACCCTCTACTTCTACTTCGCCAATAAATATTCCGAGAGTCTTGCTCGTGGGAGTATCATCCAATAAACGTCTTCTTCGGCCGGACCGTAATCCCAAAAATAAAAAGAGCCCCGACAAAAAAGCCATAAAGACTAAGACTGCGGGGTCGACGGTTTGCACCCCTGCAGTGAAACTTCTAACAAAAGGAAGGCAAGTGCGGGGAGTGGCTTGCGCTCTTATAGATTATCAGCAGTTTTATAATGATGGTGAGACTCTACGAAGCCAAGGTCATGCATGCGCGCTTATGGCCCAAGAAAAATAGCTTCACCCATAGTGTATTTTGCTGCGCGATTGATTTAGCGGACTGGGATAAAATCGGTGAAAATACTTGGTTAATGGGTATCGGTGGAAGAGCGCTCTATCAATTTCGAGATCAGGATTTCCTGCCGAAGGATATTATTTTTCAACCCGAGGGGAAAACTCAGGCCTTTGGTGCGGATAACGATCGATTAGCGAACCGCGTAAAATCATTCTGTGCATCCCAAGGTGAAGTGATTCCGGCGCACGCCCAAATCACCTTAGTGGCGATGCCGCGAGCTTTTGGAAAATCCTATAATCCCGTAGTCTTTTTTCTAATTTCTTGGGACGGAGAACTACAGTGTGGAATAGCCGAAGTGAATAATACATTTGGAGAAAGAAAAGCATGGTTCCTCGGTAGAGACTGCAAGCAGCAGAATTCAAACGGTGACGCAGTTCTTAAACTACGCACTCCGAAGAAATTTTATGTATCACCTTTTTCGGGTCTAGATACTGAATTTGAGTTTACCCTAAAATCGCCTGGAGAATCTCTTTGTGTCGGCGTGGATCATTATGAAGGTGGACAAAAAACCTTGATCAGTACTTGGACGGGTAGGTCTGTACCACTGACAGATGGTAGCCTGTGTTGGTTAACGATTAAAATACCTTTTCTCATTTTTAAAGTAATCGCCTTGATTCACCTACATGCACTCAACCTTTGGTTAATAAAACGGCTTTCCTTTAAGCGAAAAGCCGATGACACTGATTTACAGCGCAATTTGCGTCACCCCTCGCCCGAAATCAGTAAACAAAAATGACCCCAGAAACTTTCATCACCGTGTCCGAGGCGATTAATCAAGGAGGCCTGATGCAGAAATTAGTTTTACGCACTCTCGAGAAATTAAAAAACGGACAGCTCATTATCACCCTGCCTAATCAAAAGTCATTTAAGATTGGTGAGTCACTCAATCCTTCCACGGTAGCTCAAATAAATATTAAAGATGATATTTTCTTTAAGCGAATTGTTTTAGGTTCGGACATTGGCTTAACCGAAAGTTATATTGCGGGAGAATGGGACTCACCTAATTTAACGGCGGTCATCGGCTTTTTTATTCAGAATATTGATAATACCCCTGGGATGTCTGGTTCAGCGGTTAAAAATATCGCCCTCGGTGCCTTTCGTCTGGCCGATCGCTTGGAGCATTTACTCCGTCCCAATTCGCTGAAAACAGTCCGCGACAATATCGCAGCTCATTATGATGTTTCGAACGATTTCTTTAAATTATTTTTAGATGAATCTATGATGTATTCATCGGGCCGTTGGGATGGCTGTAAAACGCTGGCCGAAGCACAGATTCAAAAAAATCGCGCCCTCTGCGAACAACTTCAGCTTAAATCGAGCGACCACGTGATCGAAATCGGTACCGGTTGGGGCGGTTGGGCGATTCAAGCGGTAAAAAATTATGGCTGCCGCGTCACCACGCTCACCATTTCAAAAGCACAATTTGATTTAGCCACTGAGCGAATCAAAGTAGCGGGTCTGAGTGACCGGATTGAAGTGCGGTTGGAAGATTTTCGAAATCACCAAGGCTCGTATGATAAGTGTGTTTCCATTGAGATGATGGAGGCGTTGGGCCATCAATACTTACCTGAGTTTTGCGGGAGCGTAGGACGATTACTCAAACAGAACGGCATAGCGGCGTTTCAGTATATTACTTGTCCGGACAGTCGCTACGAACAATTCCGGAAGGGAGTAGATTTCATTCAGAAACATATTTTCCCGGGATCGCTTTTACTTTCCATCAACCGCGTGAATCAATTGATGACTGAACGCGGTGGCTTCCAGTTACATCGTCTAGAAGAGTTCGGTCCTGATTACGCTAGAACGCTCGCTACATGGTGCGATACCTTTGAACAGAATTTAGATAAGGTTCGCGGTATGGGCTTTGACGAATTCTTCATCCGTAAGTGGAGACTCTATTTTCGCTACTGCGAAGCGGCATTTGCCCATCGGAATATCGGGGTAGTCCAAGCGGTGTACATTAGACCAAATTGGGTTGGTTGAGGGGATTAGGTGACAAGTTAGCACGTTGGCACGGGGATTTAATTTAGGGATAAAGGGGAGATTCACGGACGCCACGCAGTGGCGCCCCTACCCATTACCTCAACACACACTCACTTGCATTAATGTTATAATCTTTTACTATCTTTATACTTCACCAAAATCATGAACACGCGTCGAACCCTCATTGGTTACTTTGTTTTAGTCCTCGTCGCTATGACTTGGGCGTCGTGGTATGCTTGCACAGCGCCATCGACCAGCTCTCTGCCTGAGTACGCTGGCAAAGCCCTTAACGTGGTCGGCGGATATGTGACGGTGTGTAAAGAACCTTGGGGATTAGCGACGATGTGCGATGCTTACTTTGGCTTTATGGCCTTCTGGCTTTATATCGCCTGGCGGGAAAATAATAATTTTGTGCGCTTCGGCTGGTGGGTCGCGCTCATGTTGCTCGGTAATTTCGCAATCGCGGGATACGCACTGAAATGTCTTTTGGGTAATGCAGGCGAGTCCGACCTCACTAAAATATTCTTCACTAAAAAATCCAGCTAATGACTCGTATTGCTGGATGGTTTAAAAGAAAAGTTAAGGATCCATTGTTGGCAGAACTAAAACAAGGAATCACGGCGAAGGATTTAGCGTTGGCCTGTGCGGTGAGTTTGGCAATTTCCGTGAATCCATTTATCGGGACGACGACAATCTTATGTCTGTTGGCTGGAAAAATTTTTCGGCTCAACCACGTCGTGATGCAGATTATCAATTATTTTAGTTACCCACTACAGATTGTCTTAATCATCCCCTGGATTCGACTTGGAGAGAAATTAAGTGGTTCGGAAGCTCAGGTGATTGAAATTACCCAAATGAAGGCAGAGTTCAGTCAGTCGTTTGTCGGTTTTGTGACAAAATTTTGCCAAATGGGTATACATGCGTTCTTAGGCTGGCTTGTTGTCATTCCAGTGGCTACGTGGATAGTTTATCAGATTCTCACTCTTATCTTTAAACGCTTCATCACACGCTAAACTCTAAATGTTATTTAACCTCGTCATAGAATTTCTACGCCTCCTGTGCTATTCTTTCATCTTTTTCGCAGTCATCTGGTGGGTGGCTAAGGAATTAGACAATTGGTCCATCGTGGATGCTTTTTGGGCTTATTTCTTTTCCATTTTATGCGCTCAGTATCTGATCACGCATCCCTTTCACTGGAATGACTCGACGACTATTTTAATCCTCTTGGTCCTGTTATGGAGCTTCCGACTGGGTACGCACCTCGCTAAAAGAATTTTCAAGGATATCCGTCACGAAGACGGGCGATACATAAAAATGCGTCAGCAATGGGCCGATGCGTTGTATTCGAAAATGTTTCAGTTCTACATGATGCAGGGCCTGGTTTTAACTTTTCTTTGTACGCCATTTATTTCGTCTATTTTACATAGCGAAAAATCCCTCCTACCCATCCACTGGGTGGGCATTGTAATCACCCTCGTTGGTTTGGCGGGAGAATTTGTCGCCGATCGCCAATTAAAAAACTTCAAGTTAAACTCAGCTAAAGGCGATGTTTGCGATACAGGGCTCTGGGCTTGGTCACGGCATCCTAATTACTTCTGTGAATGGCTAGTCTGGGTCGGCTTTGCCCTCCTCAGTTACAATGATGATTTCTATGCAATCCCAGGGATCATCTGCGCTGGCTTCATGTATTATTTATTAACAAGGGTCACCGGTGTATCTTTGACGGAAAAACATCTCAGCGATTCGAAGGGTTCTAGTTATCAAATTTATCAGTCAGCCGTGCCCTCCTTTTGGCCGAAAAAACCTCGACGCAAAGTTCGAGCTTAGGTTTGCCTGTCTTGCTTGGTCAGTTAGGCTGACCTCATGCCTTTTATCGATACCTTACTAGGTTGGGATATTTTACCCGATTTTATTATCCGCCGAGGCATTCGGAAATTACTGCAGCAGAGATTGAAGGATGAGCGAGCGGCGAATCCAGCCGAACGACTCCAAAGAATTTCTCAGTTCGCTGAAGAACTCAAGAAGTTGCCCGTCGCCATTGAAACCAAGGCGGCCAACGAACAACACTACGAAGTCCCAGCGGCGTTTTATCAGCTCTGTCTGGGCCCACGCCTCAAGTACTCCTCCTGTTTTTACACACAGGGAGATGAATCCATCAAGGTAGCGGAAGAAACCATGTTAGCGCTGACCTGCACACGGGCAGAATTAAAAGACGGCCAGAAGATTCTCGAATTAGGCTGCGGCTGGGGCTCGCTCACCCTGTGGATGGCGGAGAAATACCCCCAAGCCCAAATCACCAGCGTTTCCAACTCGGCTTCTCAGCGAGAGTATATCTTAGGTCAGTGCAAACAGCGTGGATTCAAAAACGTCGCCGTCATCACGTGTGATATGAATCATTTTTCGATTTCGCCCGACTCCTTTAATCGCGTGGTTTCGGTGGAAATGTTTGAGCACATGAAAAACTGGCAGGAGCTCTTTCGTCGAATCAGCACTTGGCTGAAGCCTGAAGGTAAACTCTTTTTCCATGTCTTCACCCATCGCGACTGTGCGTATCACTTCGAGTCCAAAGACGGTACCGATTGGATGTCGCGTCACTTTTTCACCGGAGGCATCATGCCTTCCAATAATTTACCCACTCACTTTCAAGATAACCTTAAGCTAGAAACCCAATGGGAAGTACCAGGGCGACACTACGGCCAAACCGCCGAACATTGGCTACAGAATACTGATCAACATCGAGAAAAGATTTTGAGTATTTTTGCGGAAACCTATGGACCTAAAAAAGCCCGCCAGTGGCTGGCTTACTGGCGTATCTTTTTTATGGCGTGTGCTGAACTTTGGAATTTTGAAAAAGGCGAGCAGTGGATGGTCTGTCATTATTTAATGTCCAAAAAATAATTTAAGATTCCACGTTTGCCATCAATCAGTCTTGGGTTTTGGCTGAAGCATGGAAAAATTTACTATAAATAATGTTCCGATGGAGCGATGGACGGTTGGGGCATCCACCTATGAAACCTGTCTTACTCGCGGAGCTCGACTCATCCACTGGAAATTAGATTTACCGACCGGCGTAAGAAATATTCTTCACTGGCCCGAAGGTGCTGATTTTGCTCAAGATAAAATCGGTTTAGTGCGTGGCGGAAATCCGATCCTCTTCCCTTTCATGGGTCGCAATTACGCCGACGGAGAAAAGTTTTTCTGGAAAGACAGTGCCGGAGTAAAACGTCCCATGCCGCAACACGGCTTCGCGCGTGATTGTGAATTCGAATTTATCGAATCGAGCGATAAACATGCCTTACTCCGCTTAATACCCAATGCCCGCGCGGAAGCCTGTTATCCTTTTAAATATGAATTCCGAGTGCGCTACGAGTTCCGCGAATTATTTGTGCGTTGTACATTCGAGTTCGAAAATCGCGATCAACAACCCTTGCCCTGGTGCGCCGGACATCACTTCTACTTTACGTTACCTTGGCACAAGGGCTTAAGTCGCAGCGATTACACCATTAAAATCCCCTCGAAGAAACAATGGCGACATGCGGCCGACGGAAAACTCATTCCGTTTGCGGATCTCAAAGGCGCCAACGAATTCACTTTCGATAATCCCGGACTCCCCGATTGCATCTTTACCAATCTCAAAGATGCGCTGGTTGTCTTTGGACCCAAGTCAGGTGAAGAAAATATTTCAGTTAAGGTGGGAGAAGAACCCATACCAGATAGTTGGGCAGCGGTGGTCACCTGGACGCCTGATGCGGAAGCGCCGTTCTATTGCGTCGAACCTTGGATGGGCCCACCCAATAGTACCGAGCATAAAAATGGGCTCCGTTTTGCGGAGCCCGGTCGAACAGAAACTTTCGTGACTGAAGTTTCCTTACTCTGATTTTAATTAGAGCTTAAGAAATTACTTCTGGCTCGAACTGTTCAGAGGCAACTTGCCTTTGGATTTCTTCGCAGTCGTCTTACTTGCTGGTGATGGGCTCAGGGGAGTGAGCGTATCAAAAGCAGGAGCGTTGCCGAAAACCGAGAGACCGGTGTCGGTAACAGGGCTAGGACCTTTTTCAGGGCCCATGCAACCTACGAGAGTGAAAGTGAGTACAGAAAGAACGAACAGTTTGCGTGCCATGGCGATTTAGTTATGTTCACGAACTCTACTAACGATGCCCTCCCGCACAAGCGCAGATTACAAGGAAACCCTAGTTCTATTCATTTGTACTGGGAATTTCTACCGAAGTCGCCACGCCGAGGCTATTTTTAATTGGCATGCCCTCGAAAAAGGCCTGTCCGCGAGGGCGTTTTCCAGGGGTTTACTCACCTCCATCGTCGCCGACGAACCCACCCTGATCTCGATGGATACTCATGCGAGACTTGGCACTTTAGGCATCCCCCACGAGCTCACAGGCAGCGCGCCCGTACAACTTCAATTGGAAGACTTAGAAAAGGCTCACCACATCGTAGCTCTCAAAAAAGATGAACACTATGAGATGATGCAAAGCTCACATCCTGAGTGGGCCGACAAAATTCATTACTGGCATTTTCACGATATCGATTTCGAAGAGCCACACACAGTTCTACCCAAGATTGAAGACGAGGTCCGCAATCTGGTAGAAAAAATTAAACTACGTTAATTAAGCAATCGCAGCAGCGTCGGAGCGACGGAGCGATTCTAGAATTTCTGAAGCTTTATTGAGCAAGCCCTGCAACTCTTCTAAAGTATCGTGACCCACGTCAGCCTTCGTGATGGCGAGTTCTTTTAATGTCTCAGCACGAACGGCTAAGTCTTTTGCTAATTGATCGGCCGCGGCAATCGTCGAAGCCTTAATTTCGCGCGTTTTAGCGTCGAAGCGACTGACGATTTTTTCGACATCCATACCGAGTGTACGACTCTTTTCCTTCAACTCTGCAGCAAGAATACGGGAGTCAGAAACACGGCGTAAATCTTGAACCAAACCTACTTTTGATAAGGTCCAGATAATCCATTTAGTAGGATCGAACTGCCAACCTTTGACGCCATTGCGGTAATCGTGTTGGAATTCGTGGTGATAATTATGGTAGCCTTCACCGAAGGTTAATAATGCAACCCAACCGCTATCGCGCGCACTGTGGTCGCGGGAGTAAGGCTGACGGCCGAACATGTGACAGAGTGAGTTAATGCAGAACGTGCCTTGTTGAACAATCACGGTGCGGAGAAGTCCGGCGATTAAGAAGCAACCCAGAGCGGTCATCCCAGGATTACTAAAGCCCATCGCCCAACCGTAAGCGTAGCCTAAAATTGAAGGTAAGACGAACCCGATGAAGGCGGCAATCCACTGAACATAGTTGTGTTGCCACATAACCAACGGATCGGCTTCTAAGTCTTTAACATTAGTAACCGGTGGCTTTGGTTTTAAACGGAAGAGTAACCAGCCGATGTGGGCGTAGAAGAAACCCTTAGAGATATCATAGGGATCTTCATCTTCGTCGACGTGCTTGTGGTGGACGCGGTGGTCAGCGCTCCAATCGTGGGCCGAATTTTCAAACGAGGCGGCACCGAAAAGGAGCACAAAGAGCTTCACTGGCCACTTAGCCTTAAAGGAAATGTGTGAGAACAGGCGGTGGTAGCCGAGGGTGATACCGAAGCCCGTCGCGTAGTAGTAAAATACGAATAAAGCCCAAATAAAGCCCCAACCTTGAACCTTATTAACGGCATCGACCGGCAGGTTGTATTGGGTCCAAAGGAACCAAGGTACAACCGTGAGCGATAAGAGCGCGGTGGTGATTAGGAAGATGGAAGTTACCCATTCGATGCGGTAAATTGGAAAGTTCTTAAACTTCATATATTCCGTGAGTGTGTGAGGTCTTTGCTTAAATGCGAGCGGAATTGACTGTTTTCAGGGTCCCTCAATTAAAGCCCAAATGGGGTAAAATTAGGAAATTAGATGACAAAAAGTGCGTTTTTTGTCTAAAAATAAAATTATCCGCGACGTCGTCCGAGAGAATTTTTTACCGCAATCACGCGAACGGGTTCGCGTGTCTTAATCCAAACATTGTTCTCTTTCAGAAGCTTTCCAGGCAAACTTTGGCAGGCATCGCCAAAACTAGCGACGGGTAGGCGCTGCCCTTTCGGCGTACCATTAAATACTCCTGCTACTTCCGTAATTTTTTGGGCAGCTTCGCGCGGGTCGTCGTCTTCCAAAATTTGCACCACCCAGCCAACCAGATCTTTGGGCAAACCTCCTTCGGGTTCGCTGATTAAAACCAGATGCTGTTTCTTCGCAGGCTTTTCGCGCTCGACGGCGCCTTCGGCGACGACCTCACGGATTTGGTTTAAGATTTCCGCCGCTACGCGAACATCGATACCGTTCTCTTTGAGAATCTTTTGGACGACTTCTATATCTACTTTGGCCATGCAATGAGAGAGCCCATCGCCAGACATTTGGAAAGCCGGAGTTATTCGCAAATTACCCTAGTGGTAATTTGAGGGGACATGGGCGGATTTTGGTACGGGCGCGACTGCGTCGCGTCCTAAACTAGCACTTACGAACAGCCACTTGCCCCTACCCTTGCCTTCCGCTTGTCACCGTGCCAACTTGCCCACGTGTCACCTGGTAACAAAGTCTTTGGCAAAGAATGGGCCGACAACCTTCGCGCAGGGAATGTTGAAAAACTCCGTACCAAACTTTCCGAGGTTCTCGGCGAGCGAACCTCATTCACCTTAGAAATCGGCTGCGGACATGGCCACTGGTTGGCCGCTTATGCCAAAGCTAACCCCCATGAATTTTGCTTGGGAATCGATTTAATCACCGGTCGCATTGCAAAATCGCTCCGTAAACAAGAACTTCAGAGTATTAAAAATATTTCTTTTTTAAAAGCCGAAGCCACCGAAGTTTTAGATGCGTTAACGCCAGCGCATAAGACAGAAAAAGTATTTATTCTCTATCCAGATCCCTGGCCCAAGAGAAGACATCACAAAAACCGATTCCTTTGTGCGGAAAACCTTAGCCGCCTAGCCAAGGCCTCAACCTCCGACGCAAAACTCTATTTTAGAACCGACGACGCGGATTATTTCGACTGGACGGTCAAAGAACTTAAAACCCACCCCGATTGGCAAATTTGCGGAGAGGATACCTGGCCATTTGAAACACCTACTTTTTTTGAAGAGCTGACGAAGGTGAAAAGAGATGTAATTGCTCAAAAAGTTTCATAAAACTGACAATTATTTGCATTAGGTATTGTTTCACTTGCCATTAGTGAGTCTTCACAACTACTCATAAACTCGTGAAGCCATACAGACACACCCGTATCACTTTTACGATTGGACCCGCGACTGAGTCCGAGGCCAATTTGGAAGCAATCATCAAGGCAGGCGCGAATGTAGTGCGCCTAAATATGGCCCACGCGGATCACGCTTGGGTTCGCCAAATCGTCGAAAGAGTGCGCTTGGTGAGTAAGAGAATGGGTGTCGACCTAGCCATTATGATGGACGTCAAAGGGCCCGAAATTCGTACCGGGGCTCTTAAACAGTCAATTAACCTCACCGTCGGGCAATTGGTCGACGTCACGGGAGCGCCTGACGCTAAACCTGATGGTGATAAAGTTTTAATCACGTCCAACTACCCTCCCATCATCCGTTCGGTTCCTGTCGGCGGAGTAGTTCTCATTGATAACGGCCTCATTCAATTACGCGTCCTCGATCAAAAAGGAGATCGTTTATGCTGTAAGGTCGAACAACCCGGCTCCATGGGCAGCCGCCGTCACATCAATTTACCTGGTGTAAAAATCGAACTCCCTGCCCTCACTGAAAAAGATCGTGAAGACATCAAAGTCGGCTGCGAAGTGGGCATTGATTACTACGCACTTTCATTCGTCCGTGAAGCGAGCGACGTCGAGTGTCTCCGTCGATTACTTTTAGAAGAACATTCCAAAGCTCAAATCATTGCGAAGATCGAAGATCAATCAGCGATTGAACACTTAGCTTCGATTATCGATGCCTCCGATGCACTCATGGTCGCTCGTGGAGATTTAGGTATCGAAATTCCTTACGAAACACTTCCGTCCGTTCAACGTCGCGCCGTGGCGATGTCAATCGCCGCCCGCAAGCCCGTCATCGTCGCCACCCACATGTTGGAGTCGATGATCACAAACCCCGTGCCGACACGTGCTGAAGTGACTGACGTTTCCAACGCCGTATTAGAATTAGCTGACTCCGTCATGCTTTCCGGCGAAACCACCACCGGCAAACACCCGATTCGTTGCGTAGAAGTGATGGTAAAAATCGCGATGGCGACCGAGCAAGATGTTCCGAGAAAACTGAGCGCCGAACAGCCTAACGATACCCCAAAAGTTAAATTACTTCGCTCGGCCGCGAGCCTCGCCCAAGATTTAGGAAGTACCGGAATCATCGCCTTCACGCGCAATGGTGATGTGCCTCGCGCTCTTTCAGCCTTACGTGCGGTGGGCTGCCCTATTTTCGCTTTCTCCGAAGACATCCAAGTGCACCGTCGCATGGGTTTACTTTGGGGAGTTACGCCCTTCTTTATTAAATTCAGCCCTCAAGCAGATGAGAATATCACTGCAGCCTTAAAGCACTTACGCGATGGCGGACATTGCAAGCCTGGCCAAGTTTTGGTGATTGTGACCAACGTCATTCTTGGACCTCAAGTCATCGACAGTATTCAGCTGCGCGCGGTGCCATCGCTTGACGACTCTAAGGCAAAGTAGTTCTATGGCTTAATGCCTGACTCGTTACCGCTAACGGTTTCCGATTTAACTGACGTCATCAAAGGTCACGTCAACGGGCTTGGTACTGTTGAAGTGGTTGGGGAGATTTCTGGCTACAAAACTTACCCTTCCGGACATCACTACTTCTCCCTCAAAGATGCTGAGGCGAAAGTAGATTGTATCCTCTACGGATTCCAAGCGCGCTGGATTAAATTTC
>JBAXIK010000039.1:0-13195 GCA_037138415.1 Opitutia bacterium
TCTCTATATGCAGAAGTGTGGTCGTTGGAAATTACGCGGACTCCGCCCCGCCGGTCACCCCTACCGCCGTCTCGCTCAATACCTCGAACTGAATCGCCGAAAACCGGAGTGGCGAAATGACATTAAAAAATGGGCCAAAGGACTGGCCACCCAATCACTCGCGAGCTCGCGACGACAACTCATCGATGAAGTTCTCAGTGGTGTTTTTCCCGAAGGTCGGGCCGATACCTTATGCATTAATGCCCTGTTTCCATTGCTCCAAACGGCAGGCTATACAGTCGATAAATTCTGGTGCGATTGGCCACCAGGGAATCGACCCGACGACATTCAAGAAGCACGACAGGTCTTAGGACTCGAAGGACCGACGCGTAATTTTGAAGTTCAAGGTATTCTTGATATTCTCCGCAGAAATATTTCCGAATCACCGAAACCTTAAGCAATCATCTTGCGAATTTTTTCCAGCGATACCGCTAAGCGATCCACTTCTTCCATCGTATTGTAAAACGCAAACGATGCGCGGGCCGTGCCAGGAATATCAAGTGCCTTCATCAAAGGCATACAGCAATGGTGCCCAGTACGTATCGCAATGCCATCCGCATCTAGCAACGTTCCGATATCATGCGGATGACTTCCTTCGATTAAGAACGACACTACCGCGACTTTTTCAGCTGCCTCGCCGATAATTTTTAATCCCTTGATGGCTTTTAATTTTTCCGTAGCCGCCAAAAGTAGTTTTTGTTCATGCTCATGTGCTTCTTTTTGAATAGGCATGAAATATTCAAGTGCAGCCGCGAGACCAATCGCTCCTGAAATATCAGGCGTGCCCGCTTCAAAACGCTCAGGGGCTTCACGATAGGTGGTACCAGCGAAATCAACCTTACGGATCATATCTCCGCCCGATTGATAAGGCGGAAGAGTGTCCAGAAGTTCGGGGCGACCCCAGAGCACACCGATTCCCGTAGGCCCAAGGGTTTTGTGACCCGAGAAACAATAGAAGTCACAACCGAGTGACGGGATATCGATCGCAAAATGTGCAGCGGACTGACAGCCATCAATCAGTACGGTCGCCCCTACAGCCTTCGCCATCTTAGTCATTTCCTTCGCCGGATTAATCGACCCTAGTGCATTGGATACATGGGTGAATGTGACGAGCTTAGTGCGACCGGATAAAAGTTTCTGATACGCTTCGAGATCTACTTCGCCACGTCCGTTTAATGGCACGACAACAATTTTAGCTCCGGTGCGTTCTGCGATAATCTGCCATGGAACAATGTTTGCATGGTGCTCGAGAGTCGTAAGTAAAATCTCATCGCCCGACTTCAGATGCGTCCGACCCCAAGTTTCGGCGACTAAATTAATCGCTTCGGTTGCCCCACGGACAAAAACACATCCGCGCGAAACTTTAAGTCCTAAAAATTTGGCAACCACCTCACGAGCTTGTTCAAAGGCTACCGTGGCCTGCTCGCTCAATTGGTGAACACCGCGATGCACGTTGGCGTTGGAGTGAGAATAGTAGTGCGAAAGAGTGTCGATGACCACCTGAGGCTTCTGCGAGGTGGCTGCGTTATCCAAATAGGTCAACGGACGACTATTAATCGTACGTCCCAGAATCGGGAAGTCTTGACGGACTTTGGTGACATCAAACGCCATGAGTTTTTAACTTAAAGGACTGAAACAAGGGCGCAACCGCGAAGCGATGATTTATTAATTCGCTGGGGTCAAACGCACTGACTTACGAATATAAGTGGGGACATCGATATCAGCCCCGTCTCTAAATATTGAGGGCGTATTTCCAAAAACACCGCGACGAATAGATTCTTCGGTCGCAAAAACAAACAGGGGTTGATTAGCCTCAGCCCCCTTAGCACCTTTTTTTGTCTTAGCTGCTGGCTTGGGTACTGGTAACGATGCACCCAAGACTGCGACCTCAACACGATCTCCTAATTCAGGTTTAATACATGCCCCGAGCAGTGTAGTTTTCTCTCCGCCAAATTTTTTACGAATAATCGAAACTGCTTCAAACGCATCGGTGGCCGACATATTTAATCCGCCCGTGACTTGAACGAAGAGTGAGCCGACCTTCGTAATTGCCCCAGGTCCGTGCGCCAGACTGGAATCACAAGCCGCCTTGGCAGCAATGAGAGCCGCACCACTGCCCTCGCCCACGCCGTAACTAAAAAGCGTCGGTGAACCGGGTTTTTCTAAAATAGTTTTTAGCGCAGCAGGATCGACTGGTACTAAAGCACCAGGAGTAAATACACTCGCTAAAGCACGAAGCGAACCCGCAATCCACTCATCCGCAGCCGAGAAAGCAGCGGACAGCGAAGCGTCGGCAGCGACTTGTAACGCGAGTAAATCATTTTCCACGACCACCAGTCCGTGTGATTTAACCGCTAATTTTTCCAGAGCTTCCGTAGCCTGACGTTTACGACGCTCGCCCTCGTGCGAGAAAGGAATGGTGGCAAAAGATAAAACAGTAGCACCCGCATCGAGTGCGATACTGGCTAGAGGTGCGGCACCACCACTACCCATGCCTCCCCCGAGGCCAGTGACCAGGACCACTAAGGAATACCCATTAAATAAACGGCGGAGTGCAGGTTCATCCGCTTCGACTGCGGCTTGTCCAATGGCTAATTCACCTGCGGTACCCATGCCACGTGTGAGTGGACGACCAATCTGAAGTGCTTCCTGACCTTCAGTCGTATTTAAAATACTCGCATCGGTATCAATCAACGCGACCCGGACGACCGATGGAAGATTCGTAGCAATTCGGCTGACCATGCCACAACCCGCACCGCCTAGGCCGACCAGTAAAATTAAAGGCGTCGTAGACATGTTTTAGAATCGGAACAGGTCGCGGATAATATCCATAAAGCCTTTTTGACGACGTACCACGGGTGGAGCATCTTCGAGCGCCGCAATCATCATTCCAACCACTCCGGCGTATTCAGATTTTTGTAAAGAGCTGTTATCGAACTTCGGTATACCGACACGGGCCGTAACCCCGAAAACATTTTGGGCGGCTTCTGCAGCATCTGCTAAATTCGCGCTACCACCCGTTAAGATAACGCCCGAAGGTAAAAAGTTTTGATCTAATTTAACTTCGTGACCGCTAAACATTTGTTCAAGCTGAACCAATATATCTTTTTTTATAAAAGATAAAATTTCTTGGTAACGCAGTGAAGATACTTGCGTAATGGTACCGCGATTAAATTGCTGATCACCCACGCTCTTGTCGCCGTCTTTCCAAATGGTTTGGTTGACGTCTTGATCGCGGTGTAAACCCGAAGCGAAGCGGTGCTTTAAATCTTCAGCCGTTTCGCGACTAATACGCAGGGCGATACTCAAATCATTGGTGATATGTTCACCGCCGACGGCGATGGATCCGCTGCATAAAATATGGCCCTTGAAATACAGAACCCAATCCGTGGTACCCGCACCGATATCAATCACACAAACGCCGCCTTGCTTTTCGCTGTCGGTCGTCACCGCACAGGCCGCAGCGTGCGAGGCTAAAATAAAATCACGCACCGTGATACTCATACCATTGGCCATCGAAACACGGAAGCGAACATTGCCTTCTTCCATCGTGATTCGCCAGAAGCTTACTTCGAGACGGCGACCTTGCTGACCAACCGGATTGCCGACGGGTTTATTATCTAAAATCGATGGCTGGCGCATGTGCAGGAGCGTGATGCGACCGGCGGGCGGCTCGAGGCGTTTAGCGGAATCAATCGCCTGCTGATAATCTAACTTGGTGATGCGACCATCATGCGCTGGCACGATACAAATGCCTTTGACGCGTTCACCTTCAACCGATGGACCCGCGATTGAAATATAAACTTGCTCAACCGCACGTTGCGAAACGCGTTCTAAATCATTGACCACTTCATGCACGCTGGCGTGGAGTTTTTCGACATCGATGACGGTTCCTTTAACGACACCATCAGTGCGACGTTCACTAAAACCCAACATGCGAGCGCGGCCCTCAATGACCTGCGCAGTGAGTGCGGTGGTTTTGTGAGTACCGATATCAATAACGGTAATAAAGGAGGGTAAAGTTTTCTTGTTCATCGAGACGAAATAGGGACGAGGCGTGGTTCAGAAATAGGTCGAGTAGAGGTGCGATTTTGGATCGAGAGTTTTAAAACGTAACTCGAAGCCCCTCCAGCTGATTTGCGTAAGAGACCGTCGATATCGAGTTTCGATAAAATTTCTAATTCGTTTCGCCAATTCGTTGTTGAGAAAACAATTTCCGATAAGCTCGCACGGTCAATCGGCTGTGAACCTGGGCGGAGGTATATGTGGAGATTTGAACTCACGGCGTCT
Source organism: Opitutia bacterium (assembly GCA_037138415.1). Lineage (GTDB taxonomy): Bacteria > Verrucomicrobiota > Verrucomicrobiia > Opitutales > UBA953 > UBA953. The sequence goes on from JBAXIK010000039.1 coordinate 4,330, forward strand.
TCTTGTGATCCAAAACAATCACGCAGTGAAATCGTCGCCCACTGTTTATATTGGTTAGGATACATCGTGCGGGTCGTGAATAAAAAGGGCCCGACCACTTCCAGTCCATCAACCGATACTTTTTCGCCAGCACCCGTGGTTCTAAAATCGGTAATCACCGGCAAGCTGTTGGAAGATTGCTGAGGATAGCCAGTACCTGAAAATAAAACGCCCTCGGGACTGACTAACTTTACAATATACGGTCCCGAAGGTGGCAAAATAGCAATGCGTGCGACTGCTAAGCGCTCTAATAATCTAATTTCTAATCCACCTGTGCCCAGGCGACGCACTTTCGCAGTCAATACCTGAGGATCTTTTTCTAAATCAGTCTTAATGGTGGCGACGTCCTTCGCCCAACTGTCGCTGCCATCATTAATCACTTTATTCGCATAGCTCGAAGGTAAAAATCCGTCGGTCGAATAAGTAATCGGAATACTCGATGAGACGGGAGTGCTTTCTTCAAGAGAAAGAGAAATCACTACAATAACGAAAACGAAGAATAAAATGGTAACTATGATGGGCATACGTGAACGGGCGGCACGTTTTCTTCCCAACTCATCTTGTGGAATCGTTCGGACATCTTGTTTTATTAATTGTCTCCAATCACGATTCTCCGGACCCATGAAGGCATCTCGCTTGGGCGAAAAGAGGCGCGCGATGCGGGTGAAGAAATCCATGGCTTAGAGCGTGTTATGAAGTTGGCTTCGGGTAAAGGCAGGAGCGACCATCTGCTGAACTAAAGTGGCGAAATCAATCCCCACACAGGAAGCGCTCTTGGGCAGCAAACTAGTCTCCGTCATCCCCGGCATGGTATTGATTTCTAAAAAAATGAATTCGCCCGAGGGCTCAAGAAAGAGGTCAGCCCGTGCAAAATCACGACACCCCGTCACCTCAAAAAGCTTCTCAGCTGCACGCTGAATACGAAGGGTTAAATCCGCCGAAATCGGGGCTGGTACGAGGTATTCTGACGACCCCTTCGTGTACTTGGTTTTGTAGTCATAAACGCCTGTTTTAGGCACTATTTCGACCACTCCCAGGGCCTTACCCCAAAGGATGCCGATCGACATTTCACGCCCCTGAATGCGACGTTCGGCCATCCACTGCCCGGCTGCTGGAATCTCCGTCAAAGCAGCCTTCACTTCAGCCAAACCGTTTAAGACATACAGCCCGACGCTACTCCCCTTGTCGGCTGGCTTGATCACTAATTGCTCTCCCAGTTCGGCGACTAATTTCTCGGCAGAAGGTTTTTGGGTACCACTAAAAGCCACTTCAGGCACCACGGGTAAGCCCGCCGCACGCATGGCTTTTTTGGTCGCCACTTTATCAATGCAAAGTCGACTCGCCGCAGAATCACATCCGGCAAACGCCAAACCACGAGCTTCACAAGCCGCTTGCACCTGACCGTCCTCACCGAAATCACCATGAATCACCGGAATGACCACATGCTTTTTAGAATCGAGCCAAGTGGGTAAAATATTTTCATTCAATTCAACCAACTGAGAATCTTTAATGACGCTAGCTACGGCTTTACCTGAACGTAGTGAAACTTCGCGCTCGGGGGAAATGGCTCCACAAAGAATCACCGCTTGGCGTGTAGTACTCATAGTAGGTCTTTCCACTCCTTTCCTAAAACAATAATTTCGGGCTGTAATAATTGATGTTTTTCGTGCTGAACTTTAGCACGCACTTGTTTCATCAAAGCCAAAACATCTTTAGCAGTAGCCGCACCGTTATTAATAATGAAATTAGCGTGAAGAGTAGAAACTTCGGCGGCGCCGATGTGCGTTCCTTTAAGTCCGACTGACTCAATTAATCTTCCCGCGTGATTTTCATCAGGATTTTTGAAGACACAGCCTGCACTCGGATCACGTGGCTGAGAACTCCGACGTTTCTGACTCATCTCATCCATGGTTTGACGAATCTTTTCGGATGATTCTTTACCGGTGGATTTTAAAACAGCCGATAAAATAACGGCTCCGTGTAATTGCGGGCAGTCTCGATACATCGCATCAAAGCAATCGCGCTTAGCGGAACGATGAATGCCGCGAGGAGTCAGCCAATCAATCGATTCTACACGATCAAAAATCCAAGAGTTCATCGCACCCGCATTCATCCGCAACGAACCACCCACGGTTCCAGGAATGCCTTCTAAAAATTCAAAGCCAGTCAGGCCATCACGTGCAGCGATACCACAAATTTCTTTGAGTCGAGCACCCGCTCCCATTTGTAAACGTCCGTCTCCAAGATTTTTTACTTCACCCCAATGCTCAGCATTTAAGTGAATGATTAATCCGTCATAACCTTCGTCTAAGACTAATAAATTCGAGCCACGACCTAACACAAAGTAAGGTAAGCCTAATTCACCCGCTGCCTGTAATAATACGACAATGTCATTTACGGTGGCGGGCTCCGCGTACCAACGAGCAACACCGCCTACGCCTAGTGTGGTGCGACGATTCAAGGGCTCGGCTGGACGAATCACTGCTTTGGCCGAAAGTTTTCCAGCAACGGATTCACCTAGGTCTTTAGTCATCACTGGTAGACCTTCGCGACGTAAAATTAAGGCATAATTTTCAGCATCATGCTCGATGTCCCCCGCACCCACAAAAGCGACGACAGACTTTTTGCCCTTGGTTAAAGGAAAAAGAATTTTAGGCAGTTCAATTCTATCTTCAATCAGACGAAGAGCAGATCTGGCCACGACGGCATCGGATCTTCCACCCTCCACGGCGGCTTCACCCGCGGAATACACGGGTAAAACAAAAGCAGCATCCGCAATATGCAAAGCTTGTCTAAACTCACTCGCATACTGAAGCGTGCGGGTGTGCCGATGCGGCTGAAAGATTACGATTAACTGCCCTTCGTGCGTTTCCTTAATCCATTTTAACAACGCCGCAATTTCCGTGGGGTGGTGAGCGTAGTCAGCTAAGACCAATAAATCTTCACGTTCAAAAAGAATATCTTGGCGACGGCGAATACCCCGCCAACGCGTTAAAGGTTCACTCGCAATCGCACCAGTAATTAAATGCGTCACCGCTAAAGCCATGGATGCATTAGCACGATTAAACGCACCCGTAACGGGCACACTCACTTCGGATTTTTTAAATTCTCCACCGAGCACCAGGCGCGATTGACTTGAATTTGCACCTGTCAGTTGCGCAGTGTAGTCGCCCGTTTCGCCTACACGAATGACACGAGCTTTCAATCCACGCGTTAAACGTTCGAGTCGCTCATTATTCGTAGGAATAACCACGGCAGTCGTGGTACGTTCAAACAGAGCACGAAAAACTTCTTCAAGCGCAGCTTCGTCTTTATAATAATCCGGGTGATCCCAATCTAAGTTTACGGCGACGGTGATGTCGGGTGAAAAGTGACTGATGGTGCCGTCGCTTTCATCGACTTCCGCAACAACCCAGGGAGATTTCTGCGAAGCATGAGCAGGTGCAAAATTTGGATCACGAAATAAACCACCCAAAACATATCCGAAATCAACTCCCGCGGTGGCGAGGGCTGAAATAATCAATCCACAGGTTGTGGTTTTTCCATGACTTCCACAAACAGCCACAAATTTTTTGTCCGCAACACTCTCCGCTAATAATTCACCTCTACGCAACACACGGGTTTGATGTTTGTCGGCAAGAGTGAGCGCGGCGTGACCAGGTTTTACGGCACTTGAGCGCCCAATTAAATTCGGTTTGCGACCTGCAGCCCAAGGATCGCGTAACAGAGGGACATCGGCATTGGCCAAATGATTTTCCATCGGACTTCCCGTCGAATCATCCCAACCATACACTTCGTTACCCGACTCTTTTAAATAGATGGCGAGAGGTCCGACACCCATTCCACAAGCCCCCAACATCCAAATGGAGTTTTTCATTTTTTCACGCCTCCCTCTTTCGCCAAATCAAGAACCTCTTTCAAAATTTTTTCCCAGTGATTATTGGCATCAGCCCGCGCCAAGGCTTCTTTCATCGCCTGAAGCTGACTGGACTCATTCAATAAATCCAAAGCAACGTCCTTAAGTTTCTCGATATTCTTTTCTGGAATCATCTGCGCCATACCCGCCTCGACAGCATAAAGTGCATTAGCGGTTTGATGATTATCGGCAGCAAAAGCGTAAGGAACTAATACCGCAGGTGTGCGACAGGTAGCGAGTTCGGCTAAAGTGCCGGCACCTGAACGTGTGATGGCGATATCGGATGCGGAATAAGCCGAAGCCATTTGATTACAAAATGGCAAATAACGAATGATTGAGGACGGATTATTGACTTCGCCTTCACGTCCACCCGCGCCCGTCAGACACAGAACATGAATATTATTTTGTTTAAACAGTTCGTGATTATTTTCGACCCAGCGGGTGAGTACTTGCGCACCCTGACTTCCACCTGTGACTAAAATCAGTCGACCGGTACTTGGAAAATTTAAATTGTGACGGGCAAGATCACGAGCAATAGGTGTGATTTCTTTACGAACAGGAAATCCCGAGTCGTGCTGCCTCTGCGCAGTAATATTTTTAATACGAACGCCATGAGGCAAGTGAATGGATTGCGCAAAACGCGCAATGAGTCGTACGGCTTTGCCTGGACGACGATTCGCCTCGTGCACCAGAACAGGAATACCGCATAGTTTACAGGCGATGGCTGGGCCCAAGCTCATGAATCCACCGAAACAAATTAAGACAGATGGACGAAATTGACGGACTAACTTCAGCGAAGATAAAACGGCACCGAGAAGTGAGGGAAAAAATAAAACTTTATTGATCAGACCCGGACCAAAACCACGACCGCGACCCGCGACGAAATTGAGGCCGCGATATTTCGCCGTCATTTGCTGATCAACGATTTTGCAGCTAACAATGAGTAAAGTTTCGTGTGTTTGACTCTGTAAACTCTCGGCCAAGGCGATACCCGGTGCGAGATGTCCGCCCGTACCACCGCATGCCAAAAGAATTTTACTCATCCCCTAATCTCCTTCGCCAAAAAAGGCGGCTTACTCGCATCGCGGATACAGTTGAGAATTAATCCCACCATGCTCGACATAATGACGAGATTAGTTCCGCCATAACTTAAAAACGGTAACGAAATTCCCTTGGTGGGTAATAAACCCGTGACGACACCCATATTGACCAAAGCTTGAAGCACCAAGAAAAGGGTCGCTCCCAAACAAATATTTAATCGATACAAGTCAGTGCTGAAACGCATCGCGCGATAGGCGAGCCAGAAAATTCCAAAATAAGCACAGGCGACCAGTGCAGTGCCGATAAATCCATGTTCTTCACCGATGTTGGCTAAGACGAAGTCGGTATGTGCTTCCGGTAAATACGAACGTACCTGTAATCCATTCGCGGCACCTTTGCCCGTGATTCCGCCCACGCCAAATGCAACCATGCCTTCGAATAATTGATAGGCTTCATCGGCGCGACGGCCCCACGGATCCATGAAGGATGTGATACGACGCATACGACTGCCCCAATTCATTACCAGTATAACCAGACCCGTAGCGGCAAAAATAAAAGTAGGAATCGTATACTTCCATCTTACGCCTGAAATAAACATCATCAATCCACCCACCGCGAGACACAGAATAATGGTTCCTAGGTCAGGTCCAAATGCAATAAAGATGCAAATAGTAGCAATGACTCCAACTGGTTTGAGGAAACCTTCACGAACATCGACCCACCCTTTCGGTGTAAAAAAAACGGCACCGCGGTTTTTAAGCTGAAAAATATCGAACTTTGCTGGGAGGGTGTGGCGTTGCATTCTCGCCAATAAATCCGAAAGACAAATAATCATCGCGATTTTTCCGATATCGGAAGGCTGCAATCTGAAAAATCCGAAATCAATCCATCGCCAAGAGCCATTGACGGTCACGCCAATCCCGGGAATCCGCGCACATAACATTAAAAAAAGTGCCCCGTAGAAAACAGTCCAGCGATGTTCGCGTAAGCGGTCTAAGTTAACTCGATAAGCTAACCAAGCCGCGAAGAGGGCGAAGGGAATGTAAGCTAACTGGCGATCAAACGCAGCGGTGCGATTTTTAGCCGAGAGCGAAATCCCTGCGCTGTATTGATTGACTAAACCGAAGACGATCAAAGCCACCGTGATTATCGCAATCCCCACAGAATAACTCCGGAGTGAACCGGGCGTCTCCTGTTTGGCTGCGATAATCATAGTGGATGATAACCGAGAATTACTTCTGTGAGGACTTCGACTTAGCGGGCTTAGCGGCAGGAATTTTTAATTTCTGACCTCCCTTAAGAGCGGCGTTTAATGGTAATCCGTTGGCCGCAGCTAAATCCTTAAGGGTAACTCTCTCGCGGGCAGCGACGAGTTGTAAGGTTTCGCCTTGGACGACGGTGTGAACGCCACCTGCACCCGCGGTGATGGGCTGAGGTGCGACAGCGGAGAGGGCTGGAGCAGAAGTCCGTGAACCCGCTGAGTAAGCAGCAAGATCAGGATCCTTTTCGAAGCCACTCGTACTGCGGCAACCGTTGACTCCGACGAGTACGGCGATGACGCAGAGGTGTAATAGAACAACTGCACTGACTGTGAGGATAGGACGCATAGTATGGTTTTGGTTTGGGTTGGGAGAAATTATATTCGGTTGGATAAAGCGACAGCAGCCCGTTCGAACACGACACCGCGTTCGGCGTAACCTGCAAATTGATCAAAACTAGAAAATCCTGGACTGAGTAAAATAGCCATCGGGCCATGAGCATCTTTGGCCGCAGCCACGACAGCATCTTGTAGTGAATTATAAATACGAGCAGGCTTACCGAGGGCCTCAAATGTTTTTAATAAATCGGGTGCCGTCTCACCAATTAAGTAAGCAGACTCAATTTTAGGGCTTACTTGTTCCGCGAAGCGCTTCAAGTCTCCGCCCTTCCATTTACCGCCGCCAATCCAGCGTACGGGAATATCAAATTGTGCTAACGCAGCATAAACCGCATGGAAATTAGTACCCTTCGAATCATTCCAAAACTCTACACCACGAGCTTCGGCGACTTTTTTGAGTCGATGCGGTGCCGCCCGGAATAACTTAGCAGACTCTTCAAGAATGCGTATTGGAATGCCCTTGGCTTGCCAATATTTTACAGCGAGTGACCAGTTTTCGCGCTGAGGCCACGATTCAAAAATAGATCCTGTTGGAATTTTTCCATTCACCTCATCGCGTGTCGCTACCACCGTTTCTGGCGGCAAAGAAATGCCAAACTTTTCAGCATGCGTGACGACCGACTCACCGACAATTAAGATCCCGCCAGGAATCATTCGTTCGATGAGTTTAAATTTCGCGCGGAAATAACTTTCTAAATCGCCGTGACGGTCCAGGTGATCCTCATCGAAATTAGTCCATAACACTACCTCGGGCGTAAAGTGTCGTAAGTCTTCACCTTGAAATGAACTCACTTCCACCACGGCTAAAAACGCGGCGTTGGAAGAGGTATTAGACAGAGCCGTTATGGGTAGACCCACGTTACCGCAGGCGATGGCGTTAAGTCCTGCACGCTTGTGCGCGAAAGATAAAAATTCGGTGAGGGTTGTTTTACCGTTGGTACCCGTGATAGCGATTGAAGCACCACACCACATGATCGCACCGAAATCTAATTCACTTAAACAATGCAGACCAGCGCGACGCGCGGCCAAGAGCCAAGGGTGCGACTGTGCAAAACCAGGACTGTAAATAAGTAAGTCATGACGCCCCGCTTCATCCGGACCAAATTGTCGATTCTCACCTTTCTCATCATAAATAACCGAAGCAAAACCAGCCAAACTTAAGGCGTCAGCTACCGCACGACCACTCACACCCGAGCCTAAAATGGCGGCGGGGCGAATTAAACGCGTACGGAGTGATGCAGGTAATTCGTTCATCGAATTTTCAATGTGAGTAGGCCCAAGAGACCGAAGAAAAGTGAGAGAATCCAGAAACGCACGACGACCTTCGTCGTCGCCCAACCTTTTTTCTGAAAGTGATGATGAATCGGCGTCATGAGAAATAATCTCTGTCCACCTGTTCGTTTAAAGTAGGCCACCTGTAAAATAACCGAAATCGCTTCGACCACGAAAACTCCGCCCACAATCGCCAACATAAAAGGCTGATGCGTAAAGCAGGCAATGGCGCCGAGTGCGCCACCGATGCCTAAGGCTCCCACGTCGCCCATATAAATTTCAGCAGGCGCCGCATTGTGCCAGAGAAACACTAATCCACCTCCTAATAAAGCAGAACAAAATACCGCGAGCTCGCCCGCTCCAGGAACGTAACTAATTAAAAGGTAGTTAGACCAATTTAGATTACCAGCAAGGTAGGCAATCAGTCCGAAAATCGCAGTGCTGATTAAAACACAACCAATCGCTAGACCGTCTAAACCATCGGTGAGATTCACCGCATTAGAAGTTCCGACGCAGACTAATAAAATAAATACCACAGCCACCATTAAACAAATGATGAACGGTAAACCCAAGGACTGGGCTGACCAGATCGGCTTGGTCATAATCGGTAGCCAAATTTCGCATAGGCTCGTGCGATAATTGGCATCGAGTAAAACAATACCAATAGCGCCTAAAGCAACGAGTGCCTGACCCGCTAATTTTGTTTTCGCAGAAATTCCATCCGCACTACCGCGTTTGACTTTCAGCCAATCATCCCAGAATCCCACCAGACCCATGCCCACTAAAGTAAAGAGTGTGGCGAGGACTAAAATATTGGGACGGGCCCAAAGTAATACAGAAGGAATCATCGCGGCTCCGATTAGCAGTCCACCCATCGTCGGTACCTTGCCTCCCTCTTTCGCTAAGTTACCCATCAGTTGTGCAGAACGTTCAGGCTGACG
>JBAXIK010000040.1:0-13100 GCA_037138415.1 Opitutia bacterium
GACTTGCGATAAGCCGTTTAGAAGCAGACACTGCGTTCGAAAGTCTTGAGGCATGGGAGGCACGGTTCGACCCAAGCCAAGAAGAATTTTACTTCAAGGCCTTGGATAACTCAGACAGAATCTGGGTAGTTCTCACCGCTTCAGCTACGGCGGACTCGGCGCAGGACAAGACAGGAAATCGGTACGCGGATAATATTTTATTTTACTAAAACAGCGAAAGCTTCGGCTAGTTGATCGGTATGCGTTAAGGAAACTAATACTTGGGTAGCACCTTTTTCGTGAACAAGAGTTTTCGCGTTATCATCGAGAACAATAATCGGCTCACCTTCAGTGCCGGTTTTAATACTGCAGCTGGTTAATAAAAATTTTTCACTAAAGCCCGTTCCGAGCGCTTTACTCACCGCTTCCTTCGCCGCAAATCTCGCAGCGAGTGACGGATAGGGATCGGCCTTGGTTAGGCAAAAAGCCTGTTCGTCGGCGGTAAAAATTTTATCCAAGAAACTTTGCCCGTGTTTTTGGTGGGCGGCGCGAATACGCGAAATCTCAGTGAGGTCTACGCCCACCCCGATTACATTGCCCCCGTTAAGATTCATAAAATATGGGCTTTCATTTCGGCCACTGCGGGACGGACTCCAATCATCAATGCCCGTGAGACAATGGTGTGTCCGATATTCAGTTCGTTCAGGTGGGGCAGGATGATAATTTTTTTAATATTATCATAATTAATGCCATGACCTGCGTTCACAATTAATCCGAGTTGCTTAGCTTTTTCGCAACCAAGGCGAAGGCGTTCAAATTCTTTATCTGCGGCGGGACTTTTCCAAGCATTAGCGAAGGCGCCCGTGTGGAGTTCTACGACAGGGGCTCCAGTTAAATGCGCTGCTTCAATCTGTTTAGCGTCGGCCTCAATGAAGAGTGATACTTCGCAGCCTGCAGATTTAAGCGCCTGCACGGTGTCTTTTACTCGTTCAAATTGCTTAACTACATCTAAGCCGCCTTCAGTGGTAACTTCTTCTCTGGATTCGGGAACCAGACACACGGCAGCCGGTTTCAGTTTTTTGGCGAAAGCTACCATCTCGGCGGTACACGCCATTTCTAAATTTAATCTGACACCAGGAAGTTGCGCGATGGCGTAAACGTCTTCTTCTTGAATGTGTCGACGGTCTTCACGCAGGTGAACGGTGATTCCATCGGCCCCAGCAAGAAGCGATTCACGCGCAAAGGATACTGGACTAGGTTCGGCGTGGATAGATTGATGTAAGCCGCGATAGCGAGCCTGGCGCAACGTAGCGGCGTGATCGATATTTACCCCAAGTAGAATGGCACGTTTGGAATTCATTAACCTATAAGTACTTCATCTAATAAAATGACTTAAGCCAATTTATTTTATCTTACCTCTTTTTAAGGTGGCAGCTAATGCAGGTGCGGTCGGTGAATCTTTGCGTTTTGCGAGTGCTTCCGGGTCTCCGGCATGCAAAAGCTGTCCGCCGTTCTGACCGCCCTCGGGTCCGATTTCTACGACCCAATCGGCTTCGGCAATCACATCTGGGTGATGCTCAATCACGATGACGGTGTGTCCTTGGTCGACCAAGGCGTGTAGTAACTCGATAAGTTTTTTGCAGTCGGATTGATGCAGTCCGATCGTGGGTTCTTCTAATAAATATAAGTTAGGGCGGATTTGTCCGCGGGCACGCTCTCTAAATGTCGGCAGGCCTTTGGCTAATTCGCTTACCAATTTTAATCTTTGGGCTTCGCCGCCTGAGAGTGTGGGACTGCTCTGTCCTAAGGTTAAATAGCCTAAGCCTGTTTTAGTCATTAGGGCACAGAGGTCTTTTAGTTTAACATCGAAAGAGAAAAACTCAGCTCCCTCTTCAAAAGTCATATTTAATAAATCGCCCGCAGATTTTCCATTCCAGCGAATCGCCCGCGCGGCATTACCATAGCGCTGACTGCCACATTCTTCACAGGGTACATAGGTGTCAGGCAGGAAACTCATTTCTAATTTAATTCGTCCCGCACCCGAGCAGGCCTCGCAGCGTCCGCCCGATGTGTTGAACGAAAAGAAACTCGCATTATGTCCGCGAATGGAAGCTTCAGGAAGTGCCGCCAGACGTTCACGAATAATATCCCAAGCTCCAATATATGTGGCGGGGGTAGATCTTGGGGTTTTTCCAATCGGCTCTTGGTCGACGATGACTAATTGACGGAATGGTTTTAAGCCCGAGATCGACTGGAAAGAAATTTCTCCCTGATTGGATATTAAACTCAGCGCTTCTTTGCCGGTTATACCGTCTTTCTTTTTGGAAATCGCCCAACCAGCTGCGGGAGCAATGAGGTCAGTCATTAAAGTGCTTTTGCCCGCACCGGAGACTCCACAAACAACCGATAGTCGTGCCGCAGGGAATTTTACATCAAACCCTTTGAGATTTCGAAGGCAGGCATTTTTTAATTTCACCCATTCAATTGCATTATTTTTTTCAGCGATGGGTCGACGGCTTCCGCGTAATGGGTGAGGGATAGCGGTTTTGAGTGATTGCCCAGTAATCGATTTTTTATTGGCTTCGAGTACCGTGGCAGTTCCTTCCGCGATAATTTGTCCGCCATGCACGCCTGCACCGGGTCCCATATCGATAATATTATCCGCAGCTCGCATGGTGTCTTCATCGTGTTCGACGACGAGTACGGTGTTGCCGCGATTTCTAAGTTCTTTGAGGGATTCAATGAGTCGATCGTTGTCCCTTGGGTGTAATCCAATACTTGGCTCATCTAATATGTAGAGCGCACCTGATAGGGTTGATCCGAGTTGAGCGGCGAGACGGATACGTTGTGACTCTCCACCTGAGAGTGTGTCCGCTCCGCGATCGAGAGAAAGATAACCTAGGCCCACTGAACTTAGGAATTTTAATCGAGCGGAGATTTCGGGAAGCAGTGCTTGAATAATCGCTTTTTCTCTGGGTTCACCCTGCAGACTTTTTAGGAATTTTAAGGCTTCGTCTGGCTGAAGCTTGAGAAGTTGAGGTAACGAAAGTTTTTGTTCCTTGGTATCGATAAGTTTAACCGCTCGACCGATGGGTCCGAGTCGTTGACCTTGGCAATCGGGACAAACGCTATCACTCACGCGGTCACCGAGCGCATTCTCATTGAGCGTCTCTTCTTCGTCGGCAGAGAATTTCGTGACTTCTAAGCCGTGACCCCGACAGGTGGGGCACCAACCGCGTGGCGAATTCCAAGATAAGTGTTTAGGGTCAACTTCAGGGAATGACTCACCCGTCGCGGGATCGCTTCTTGATGTTGAAAGATAGACTAACTGTTTACCTTGTTCGCTCATTAAAAGACAGGCGCCTTTGCCCGTGGACAAGGCTTTGCGAATTAAATTTCTCAGTGAGCCGTCTCCGTCTTCTTCTGTTTCATCAGGGTGTGTAATAATACCGTCATGATTAATGTTCGCTAAAATGACATCGACGTCGTGTTCGCGATAACGATCGAGCCCGCTAAACCCATCGACGGGCATGATTTGCTCATCGCAGCGTAAATGGGTGTAACTGTGCGACTCGGCCCATTCTGCGAGTGGTCGGTGATGTCCTTTGCGTGAACGTACGAGGGGCGCGCCTAATAAAATTTTACCCCGCTTTAAGTTTTTAATATTTTTCGATATAATTCGTACGACTGCATCTTCGGTCATTTCCGTTAAGGGCTCGCCCGTTGTAGGGCTGTGTAAAATCCCGGCTCGGGCGAAGAGTACGCGTAGGTATTGCGCTACTTCGGTAACGGTCGCGACGGTGGACTTGGCTGAGCCGCGGGTGACGCGTTGCTCAATAGCTACAGTAGGCGGCAAGCCGGAGAGTGAATCGATATCGGGCTTCGGTAGTTGTTCTACGAATTGGCGGGCGTAGGCAGAAACACATTCCAAGAATCGTCTTTGTCCTTCAGCGAATAGGATATCAAACGCTAGGGTTGATTTTCCTGATCCCGAAACACCGGTCATCACGGAGAGTGAACCGTGCGGAATTTTTACCGAAATATTTTTAAGGTTATGTTCACGCGCGCCCGTGAGGGTGATAGCGGTAGGTCGCGGGGTACTGACATAATTTGTTTTCGTATCAAAGGCTTTGTCTTCGAGAGCGAGATATTTTCCGGTGGTTGTTTTTCCTTGGGCGATTACTTCAGGCGTTCCCTCGGCAATCAGTTTTCCGCCCTGCGGTCCGGCTTCAGGACCTATTTCGACGAGCCAATCGCACGACTTTAAGACATCAAGATGGTGCTCTACGACGATGAGTGAGTGGCCGGCATCGGTGAGTCGTTGGAGTAATTTAATTAATTTTGAAACATCTTCGCGGTGTAATCCTGTGGTGGGTTCATCAAGCAGTAAGAGTGACCCAGTTTTTGATGGATCCAGTCGCGATAAGTAACGTACTAGTTTTAAGCGCTGTGCTTCACCACCAGAGAGTGTGGTCAAAGGTTGGCCCATTGAAAGATAACCCAGGCCGACTTCTTCAAGCACACTCAATTGATTGCTGGCAGGAGTTCGTCCACCGAGAAAAACGCGAGCTTCAGTAATGGACATCGCTAATAAATCGGCCACCGATTTTCCGTCGAATTTGAAAGCTAGGATTTCATCGCGAAAACGTTTACCGTTACATGACGGACAGGGTAGGGCGACGTCGGAGACGAATTGCATTTCAACCGTTTCCCATCCAGCCCCACCGCATCGTTCACATCGACCTTCTCCAGCATTAAAAGAAAAATGTGATGGGGTTAGTCCGGCGACTTTAGCTGCATCGGAGTTACCGAGTAAATTTCTGATGGCATCCCAGGCACCGACATAAAGAGCGGGATTAGAGCGTGAAGTGCGCGTGGCTGGCGACTGGTCGATGACAGCGACTTCTGCCGGATCTACGTCAAAAATTAATTTTCCATTCAGAGGATTGCCCGCATCTTCCGCCTCTAAATTTCCACGTCCAATCACTTGGTGTAGTAGGGTCGATTTCCCTGATCCGGATACGCCGCAGAGGCCGACGAGTTTACCTAGTGGTAGGCTTCCGGAGAAATTATTTAAATTATTAATGCTGATATTTTCAATACGCAGCCGCGGCGTAGCATTAGTCACGGGTCTGATTTTACGCGGCTCGACTTTGCGTTTACCCGAGAGCCACGCCCCTGTGGCAGAGTCTTTAATTTTTAAAATTCCATCGGGCTTACCTTGATATAAGCAATAGCCGCCTTCTGCACCGGGCTTAGGTCCGATTTCAATTAACCAATCAGCGGCACGCATCACAGATTCATCGTGCTCCACAACGACTACGGTATTACCTTGGTCGACCAGACTTCTTAAAATGGTTACCATCTTGGACAAGTCGCGGGCGTGCATACCTACGCTAGGTTCATCGAGCACGAAAATAGTATCTGCTAAGCATGCACCGAGGCATGAAGTCAGATTAACGCGTTGAATTTCACCCCCCGAAAGGGTTCGAGATAATCGATCAAGCGTGAGATAATTGAGACCGACCGCTTCCAGGTAACCAAGGCGTGCTAAAATAGCTTCTAATGCGTGGTTCGCTGGATGGCGGGATTTTTTAGGCGCGTGTGGCAGTAATAACTCTTTAAGTTCTTTGACGGGAATTGCGTAGAGGTCGGACAGTGTTTTGTTTTCCCATTTCCAGAAGAGGGATTCCTCGCAGAATCTTTTTCCATGGCATTCTGGACATTCTTCGTAAGCCCGCCAACGCGACAAATACATTCGCACATGCATTTTGTAGGTGCTCGACTCGAGCCAGCGGAAGAATCCTCTGACGCCATACCATTTGGATTCCCATTCGCCTGATTCGTACGTGGGGTCACCTTCTTCAATAAATTTTCGGTGGCTCGCCGATAATTTATTCCAAGGAACATCCATCGGAATGTTTTTCTTCTTACACGCACGGTGTAGGTCTTTCTGACTTTCTCCGTAGACGGCTCCTTGAAAGGGAGCGATGGCGCCTTCAGCTAAAGTAGTATCTGGCTTAGGAATAATTTTTTTCCAATCCAGACCGATGACTCGTCCAAATCCACGACAGCAAGCACAGGCCCCAATCGGCGAGTTGAAAGAAAAGAGAGCAGGGGTAGCAGCCCTGAATTTTTTGCCGTTAACCGGCGATTCTAACACTTCACTGAACCGGGCAATTTCTGAGCCGTCTTCATTAATTAATCTCATTCGCCCGCCACCGAGGCGAAAGGCACTTAAGGTAGCTTCGTGGAAACGAGAGTTTGCGGCAGGCTCAATTTTGATTCGATCCTGAATCAGTAAAATTTCTGATTCACTTTCAGGAATTTTATCTTCACCCAGAGCTATTCTTTTCTTTTTAATATAAGCACGAGTAAATCCTGCACGGATAAATTCATCGGCGATAGCTCCCCAGGTGAGTCCTTCAGGTTTTTGTAAGGCGAAAGTGACGACCACCGATTGGTCGCGGTATTTCTTCAGACAGATTTCCCAAGCAGTATCTGGACCTTGGGGGGTGATGGGTTCACCGCTCGCTGGATCGATGAGCTGTGCGCGGTGGGCAAACCAGACTTTAAACCAATCGCAAAGCTCGGTCATCGTTCCGACATTGGAGCGGGAGGTGCGGACGGTATTGCCTTGTTTGATGGCGACTGATGGACGGATATTTTCTGCGGAGTCGAGTGCGGGCGCTGGAAGTAGTTCTAAAAACTGACGGACGTATGGGCTGAAGGTTTCAACGTAGCGACGTTGGCCTTCGGCATGAAGCGTATCAAAGACGAGAGATGACTTGCCGGCTCCGCTCAGACCAGTGACGACGATTAATTTTCCAATCGGGATATCGATATCAAACCCCTTTAGATTATTTTGGCGAACTCCGCGGAGTCGGATAGCGTTGGGGCGACTGGTGGTCATCGGACCGCTCAACGGACTGCTTTCGTGGTTTTTAGCAAACCGACTAAGCAGGTTTAATATAAATTATTTGAGAGGGCGTAGCTATCGCATGCATCACAATATCGTGTACCTCGCGCGGAATAGCATCAACCACCTGAAAATCATAACCGTAGCCAAGGAGAAATGCGGTTGGACTGGCTTGGGCCAGAAGCCGATCATAAAATCCGGAGCCGTGGCCGAGACGATTTCCTTGGCGATCAAAACCCATACCAGGTACGAGAAAGAAATCGATTTGAGTCGGGTTGACGCGCGGGCAGTTTATTTTCGGTTCAGGAATTTCTAAGGACGAGAGTTCTAAATCCTGAAAACTTTTAATCTCATAAAGCTCCGGCTGTCCCTCGGAATTCACTTTAGGCAAAACACATCTTTTTTCTGAACCTAAAACTTTTTGCAGAAGTTCGTTTGTTGGTAGTTCGCCTTTAAATGAGGCGTAGAGGCAAACGACTTTTGCCTTTTTCCATTCGGCTAGATGGAGCACACTAGCTTCAATGGTAGTTGACGCAGCTTCACGTTGGGTTGGACTAAGTGACTCACGTGATTTTTTTAAATCTTGGCGCAGACGAGCTTTTACTTCCTGCGAATCCATAATTAAAACAGACGGTTAAGAGTAAGGGTGAGTAAAATGACTGGAAGATAAAGAATGGAGGCGAGGAAGAATGGTTTGGCGACTTCGTTGCGGCGATGCGGTAACATAAAATCTAAATTCAGTTTAAAAAATACGATACTCGCGATGAGTGAGACCCAAACAAAGGGGCTCAACCATCCCTTTGATGAGTCGGCTATAAAAAATAGTTGTGCGATGGCGCTGACGATGAAAAGCAGAGGTATCATGAATGAAATCGACCACAGGGCGGCGGTGCGACCAGACGGATCGGCTACGGTGGCGATTTTAAATCCTCCGCGTTCATAATCATGACGACACATGACTGCGAGCGACATAAAGTGGGGGACCTGCCAAAAAAAGAGTAAGGCAAAGAGCAACCAGCCCATGGTGTCTACCGTACCTAATTTTGTCGCAGTACCGATGATGGGTGGAATCGCTCCAGGGAGTGAGCCAACTAGAGTGCACCAAGTTGTTTTTGTTTTAAGCGGTGTATAAAATAGTAAGTAGGAGACAACTGTCGCGAGGGTAAGAAGTCCGGCTAAGGTGTTGGCGCCTCTCCAAACTAATACAATACCGACAGCACTTAAAAATATCCCAAAAATAAGTGCGTGGAGTGGTTTGATTAATCCACTGGGCAATGGACGGAACTTGGTGCGCTCCATTTGGCTATCAGCCTGGCGCTCCATCCACATATTTAAAGCACCACACCCGCCAGCGGCGAGTGCGGTACCGAGCGCCAGTGATACGAGTCCCTTGGGATCAACTCCGCCCTGTGGATGCGGATTACTGCAGAAATATCCCGTGAGTGCGGTCAGTACCGAAAGAAAAGATAAACGTGGTTTAGTTAGCTCCCAATAGGCGGCGGGGATTGATCCAGCTTTGGAGCTCATACGTTGGTGGTGACGATTTTAATTAAAGGTTAAAGTTAATTCCGTCGGTGTGTCAGAGCAACTTGGGCACACAGAGTGGAGAATAGGGCTGCGCCAATGACAAGGTGAACCGTTCGAACGTGCGGATTTAAAGGTAATTGTATGCTCAAAATCCCGAGAGCGATTTGCAGAGTCAAAAGAACCAACAGTGGAATCCACCGGTAAGCGGGACGTTGTCCGGATAGTGCAAAAATAATTACGAGAATGCCAGCGAGGAGTGCTCCGCTGCGGTGCAAAACATTAATCAACTGTGGGAGTCCGGTGCCGTTAGGAATAAAAAGTTCGTAGGCGTTAGGCTGGGTTGCCCAAAGGGTGAAATGATTTTGGCGCATCACCGCTCCCATAAGAATGACACTTAATAAAAGTATTAAACTCATTCTTCCGCTGATCACTTCAAAACGTGAAGACTGGTTTGGACTATTTTGCCAAAGTTTGGTGTGACTCATCGCGACGATGGCTAAAACAGCAATGGTGAGTTGGGCATTCACCGCATGACCGGTCGCAAAACTTACCGCCTTAAAATTTTCGCTTCCACCAATATTTAATTGATCGAGAAGCACGCGTAATCCGCCGAGCAGACCCTGAAAAATAATTAGCCCTAACAGGAGATAAGCCGCTTTACGAATGAGAGGTCGCTTCTCCCAGCGATGATGTGTCCAGGCAATGACGATACAAAATAAACCCAACCCGGTGGCTGCTAATCGATGGGAGTGTTCGGCGAATTTATCTATTTCGGTCAGCCAGCCAGGCGGATTGAGTGATCCGTTGGAAAGTGGCCAATCCAGAAAGGCCATCCCCGCTCGGATGCTAGTCGTGAATCCGCCGGCTTGAAGAACGAGTACCGCCCATGCGAGTGCGCTTAAGCACAGCCATTTTAAAAATGGATTAGGATGCGAAGCCGGTGAATCCTTCATAGTGATTATGAATGAGATAATGCGGCTTTTGCAAAATTACGAATTTTAGAAACTAAATTTGATAATCCGTTACGGCGATTCGGAGAAAGATGCTGAGTGATGCCCACTTCAGCTAAGAAGTCGGCATCCGTTTGTGCTACCTCTGCCACGGAAGCGCCTTCGTAGAATTCACAAACCAGTGAGGCGATGCCTTTGGTGATTAACGAGTCAGCGTCGCATTGAAAATGACATTGGCCGTTTCTGACGGTGGGTATGAGCCAAAGATTGGAGGTACAGCCTTCAACTAGGAATACATCGAGTTTTAATTCAGCGGGAAGGTTTGGTGCCGATTTAGCGCGGTCGATGACGTACTGAAAACGCTCGTGATGATCGGCGAATGGTTCCAGTTCGGCAATGAGAGCCGCGCGTTTTTCTTGAAGGTTGGGCATGCTCTAGCGTCCGGAGAGGGCCATCATATCTAAATCAGGGCGGGACAAGGGAGCGATAGATTTTTCGAGACGGTTGGTCTGTTCCTTCGAAAGTTTTGCCTCGGAACGTAACCACGAAAGTGCTTCGTGCCAAATGAGTGGGGAGGGTCGACGCATTTTTAATAACTCCTCTAGTTCATCGGCTACCGACTTTCTAGTTCCGTAGGCATCGACGGCACCGGCGAGAATACGTGCGCCGATATAGTCGGCCTTTAGTTGTGAATATTTTGGATGTAGTTTCACACCTATTTCTAAAACACGAACGGCTGCATCACTGGCGCGTGCTACTTTTAATTGTCGCCCTACTGAGCGATAAGCTTCGGGGCTCAGGTTGGGTGTTTTAAGAAATTCAGTGAGGTAACGATCGCCGATGTTTCGATCGCTCTTCGCTGCGATATCATCTTTTTTGGGACGGGCATGATAGGCGACGCCGAGGAGTGCTTGGATGATGGATTGGTTAGAGGTGAAGAATCCTTTTTCGGCTGAATTAACCTGTTTATATTGAGCAATCGCTTCATCGGGGTGACCGCCGTTAATTAAAGATTCAAGATGAAGCGCCACAAAGGTAGCACGTTCAAAGCCACGATTTGCAGCAACGTTAGTTAAAGTTGAAGTCAGTCCTTCGTAGCCACGTTCCGCGGCGAAATTAGCGAGTGCCAGCATGGCCGCAGAATTTCCTGAAAACTTTTCGGCGATGAGTTGGAGTTCTTTCTCGTAGTCATCTTTAAGTCCAAGTCGGTCGAGAATTAATAATTTTTGTAAGTGAGGGAAGGGTGCCTTTTCATCTAAGCCAATGCGCTCGTTGGTAACGGTGAGAGCGATTTTTGGTTTCCCCATTAATAAATGAAAGCGCGCGAGCTGTGCGTAGATTGCATCTTTAGCGTTGGCGGAAAACTGAGAGGTTTTGGATTCTAGGTAACTGATGGACTCGGTAGTTTTTCCGCCGTCGAAAAGTGCACGTGCTTTTAAAAGTAAACCCCGGGCGTCTTCATCGAGGCCATTTAGATTTATGATATTAACTGTCTCGGCGTAGCGACCGACCCAGTAAAGTGAAGTGGCGGCGGCGAGAGAAATAGTTTGGCGGGTGGACTGCGGAAGATCTTTTCCGTTCTTCAACATGAGGAGGCTTTGCTCGATTACCTCGTCGTCGCGTTCTAATGATTGAAGAAGTTGGAAGTAGCGGTCCAAATAATCTCTACCCAAGGAGTCGGTAATATTAAGGTAATCTAGCCCACGACGGAGGGTTTGAACCGCATCATCGGTTCGACTATAATTATTATGTAAAATATTGGCTAATAACAACTTAGCCTTAGTATTGCCCGGGCTGATACGGACGGCAATTTGGGCAATTTTGTAGGCCTCGGGTATTTTATTTAATTTTTGGGCTTCGAGGGCCTGGGTCAGGTAGTAGTCGCCCACTCTAATAAGATGTTCTTCGCGGATAGCGGCGGCGCTTTCTGGGTGATCCGAGATTTTTGATAAAGCGAGTCTGACCCATTGTTTAAGGGTAGAATCCTCTATTAGGTCGGATTTAATGATTGAAATACGGACGTAGGATTGAGTGGCTTCGACTCCTTTAGTGAGGGGCAGGCCGGAGAGGAGGATCAATTCGGCGTCGGCTTGCTCCTTGGAGCTGTTTTTAAGAGTTTTATCTGTTTTTACAGTACCAGTAGGGGTGGGTGCGGGGGGTGTTTGGGTGTTACTCGGAGCCTGTTTTTCAGGTTCGGAGTTAGCGGCAAAACCCTGTGAACATAGGGTTAAAATGGCTATTACAAGAGTAGTGAAGGGGCGAAACATGCTGGGGGTCTCATCCTTGCCAATCGTTGCCGATTTGTCTCTCAAAAAAAATCGGCCTCAATGACCAAAAATTGGCACCAAGTGAAGAAATCTTAAAATCGTAGCACTTTCCGCTTGCACGGGGGTCTCGGAGTTCTATGCCTCAACCCTCTTTTCCCTAATTTCTTAGGTCTATGCCTACCATCAACCAGCTCGTCCGTAAACCTCGCCTCCAACCGAAGGCTAAGTCCAAGTCACCCGCCTTGAACAACTCGCCCTTCCGTCGTGGCGTTTGTGTCCAGGTGATGATCCGTACTCCGAAGAAACCAAATTCTGCGCAACGCAAAGTCGCGAAGGTTCGTCTGACGAATGGACAAGAAGTGATTACTTATATTCCTGATGAAGGTCATAAGCTCCAAGAACACTCCGTCGTACTTGTACGCGGTGGTCGTGTGAAAGATCTTCCTGGTGTTCGTTATCACATCGTCCGCGGACCTCTCGATTGTTCGGGAGTTGAGAAGCGTCGTCGCTCACGTTCCAAATATGGCGTTAAGCGCCCGAAGGAAAAGAAAGTCTAATTCATAAACTTTAGAATCTCACTTACTCATGTCACGTCGTCGTAAAGCAGTTAAACGCATTCACCTTCCAGACGCTCGCTACGGCAGCACTTTGGTTAGCCAGCTCATCAACATTGTGATGAAGTCCGGTAAGAAATCTATTGCCCAAAGTATTGTCTATGGTGCGATCGAAAAAGTTTCTGAGAAATTAGTTAAAGGTAACCCAGTAGAATTACTCTTGGGTGCCTTAGAGAATTGCCGTCCGAAGCTTGAAGTTAAAAGCCGCCGCGTCGGTGGTGCTACTTATCAAGTTCCGGTTGAAGTCAGCCATGAGCGCCAAAACAGTATCGCCCTTCGCTGGGTTGTTCAATCTGCTGCTGGACGTAAAGGTACCTCGATGCCTGAAGCACTCGCTGCTGAAATTGTCGATGCTTACAACAATACCGGTAACGTGGTGAAGAAGCGCGAAGAAACTCACAAGATGGCACAAGCTAACCGCGCCTTCGCTCACCTCCGCTGGTAAACTATTCGCGAAATTTAACTTTTTAGGCCGAACTCCCAGTTACGACCCATGTCCTCCACTCTTTCCAAACTCAACTCTCCGAACCGTAAGTTCCCTTTAGAACATACGCGTAACATCGGTATTGCTGCACACATCGACGCAGGAAAGACCACGACGACTGAGCGTATTCTTTTCTACACCGGCGTCGTGCACAAGATGGGTGAGGTTCATGATGGTACGGCTACGACCGACTGGATGGAACAAGAGCGTGAGCGCGGTATCACTATCACTGCTGCTGCTATTTCTGCTGGTTGGAAAACTAAAGAAGGTCCTTTTGCTGAAATCGATCACCGTATCAACATTATCGATACTCCTGGTCACGTTGACTTTACTGCTGAAGTGGAGCGTTCGCTCCGTGTT
>JBAXIK010000041.1:0-12208 GCA_037138415.1 Opitutia bacterium
GTTTTGTGCTAACGCAGTCAGAAATGATTCTTTAAGGTCGTCAGAAATTTCAGGTGAAGCCATTAAGCCAGCAGCCACACTTGCTTGAGCCTTCGTCAAGGACTGACGGGCGAGCAACGAAGATGTAAACTGACTCAGTTCATTCATAAATTTGGTAAATTTACCTGTGTGTATAATTTCTACGAGTAGGGGTTGCATCTACAAGATTTTAGGTAATAATGTTTGTATGCACGATGCGGACCAACCTCAGGGTGAATTCGATGGTTCAGGTAATGCCTCTTGGAACGAGGCCAATTGGTCGAAATATCTTCAAAAGAACGATCAAGATGTGGCTCGTTTTTTAGCTTATTATACAGAAATTAAAAACCTACCCGACCGCCTAGACGTCAGCGCACGTCGCATGGGTTGGGAGAATGCGGACTGGGGTCCAGGTGATAATGGCGATGACGATATGGATGATGATAATGATTCGCTCGATATGCCTTACTGCGTTCACCAACATCCTATCTACATTGTATCGCGAGCATTAATCATCCAACTCAATCGCTCGCTCGACATACTTTGTCAAAATGCGGCTACTAATTTAACGGCACTGGAAGCTTCACATCTCGGACAAAGCTTTGCCGACATTCACCATCAAGTTCTGATGGCTATTAATGCCACAGACACTGGCGACATGCAATTAGCCCTGGTGCACATGAAGAGATCCCTCTCGGCCATCAACCGCGCCATGGGCAAAGTAATGGATATTCCTTTAGCAGCACGACTCAGTTCAGCTGAGTCCGTGAGCGATATGGAAAACACTCTCTTTGATCTGCGAGAAATTTGTTTAAGAATTATGGGCGACTGTCGCTGGGACGGATCGCAAGACTAAGCTTTCTTATCGTCGCCGCGATTCATAAACTGAATCAAACGGTCGCTAAATTCTTTCGCTGAGTCGTGTCCCATACTGCGTAAGGCATGCACCATAGCAGCGACTTCAACCAAGCGAGCCATATCTCGACCCGGACGAACTGGAATGGTCATGTGGGGCACTTTACGGCCTAAAATGGTGTAGCTATCGACATCTAAGCCGGAGCGTTCTTCATCCATCCCTGCTTGCCAAATGACGAAGGTGATGACGAGGTCGATACGTTTGTCGCGACGGACGGAGCGAATACCAAAGATGGATGCGATATTAATAATACCAATACCGCGACATTCCATATAGCCACGATTGAGTTCCTTGGAAGAGCCCTGTAAGTCACGATCACCGATTAAATTAACGAGAACAAAATCATCTGCGACTAGGGAGTGCCCACGCTCAATCAAAGCAAGTGCACATTCGCTCTTACCTACCCCGGAAGCGCCGCGTAATAAAACACCGACCCCTTTAATGTCGACTAACGTGGCGTGTAAATTGGTGCGTGGAGCAAATTTTTCTTCGAGCAACACCGTCGCTTCAGCGGAAAAATCTTTTGACTTCAATTGCGTACGAATAATCGGCACGCGATGTTTATCGGCGAGTGCTTTAATGGACTCATCCACTGGCAAGCCGCGCGAGACAACCATGGCAGGAATTTGTTTACTGAAAACCGCTTCCAATAAGCGCAAACGTACATCGGGCTCTTGGTCCATGAGGTAGGCCATTTCGCCCGCACCGAGAAGCTGTAAACGACGATTCGCAAACTCTTTAAAATATCCGGTTACGGCTAGGGCTGGACGATTAATCGATTTTTCGGAAATCACATTATCCAAACCCTCAGCGCCGGCGATGAGTTCCATTTGCAACATATCGCGGTAGGTGTTGAAAAATTCACTCACCAAGACGGATTCGGGGCGAGTTTCTGGAGCGTCAGCAGGCATATTATAATTATAGTTTAAAACTTTCGCCGAGATAGTATCGACGACTTTCAGGATTATTCACTATATCCTGCGCGGTGCCGGAGACAAGCACTTGTCCTTGGTGAATCAGGTAGGCTCGGTCGACAATGGAAAGCGTCTCTCGTACATTATGATCAGTAATAAGCACGCCGATACCCTTATCTTTAAGGCGTCGAATGATGGACTGTACCTCGGCGACAGAGATAGGATCCACCCCGCTAAAGGGCTCATCCATTAAGAGAAATCGAGGATTGGTAGCTAAAGCCCGAGCAATTTCTAAGCGACGACGCTCTCCGCCAGAAAGTGTATAGGCTGACTGACGAGCCAGACGTTCTAATCCTAAATCGGTGAGTTGTTGTGCCGTACGTGCCTGTGCTTCGCGTGGAGATAGTTTTAAGGTTTCGACGACCGCCATCACATTATCCCACACGGAAAGTTTTCTAAAAATCGAGGATTCTTGGGGCAAATAACCGATGCCATTTTTGGCGCGCTTCCACATCGGCATGGCTGTGACGTCAGCGCCATCAATAAATACGTTTCCTGACGTGGCAGGAATTAATCCTACCATCATGTAGAAGCTGGTTGTTTTTCCGGCACCATTGGGTCCGAGCAAACCAACAATCTCTCCAGCACGTAAATCGAGACTTACATTTTTAACAGCAACGGCCTGACCATAGTGTTTAGCCAAAGCTTGCGCGCGAACGAGAGACTTATCGTTAGAGGCAACCATAGTGTGATGAGGAAGTTGTTATTGGGCCTTGTCGAGCGTTTTGACCTGAGGAAGGAAAAACTCTGGCCCTAAAATGATTTTGGGTCGGATAACCTGCTTGGGGTTTTGCGGATTAACCACTTGGTCCATTCTCCACATCCGTTTGGTATAATCGTAAACAATCGAATTAGCTGGGATGCCTTCGTGGCCATCGCGATCACGCACCCGAGCGTCTCCAAAAAGTCGTGCTTCGCCGGTATGAGGATTAATTTCCATCGTACGACCGACTGCTGTAGTTTCATCGGCCTTCACCGTAACATTTCCACGACCGACAATTATCTCAGGCGTGCGATTCCCTGCTTTATCTGGTCGAGCCAAGCCTTCCAAGAGGTCACAAGTCGCATTAGCATTGGGACTTTGCATGGCAACCGAGCCACGTAAAAATATTTTAGTTAGTTCTTTAGAACTTAAAATTTCATGGGCATCAGCAGTGAACTCGGAGACTTTTCCATTTTCCATTTCTAAGAAAAGTTTAGGTCGAGTTGCCCCACTGCCACCACCCAGAGTA
The DNA here is from genome assembly GCA_037138415.1 of Opitutia bacterium. Lineage (GTDB taxonomy): Bacteria > Verrucomicrobiota > Verrucomicrobiia > Opitutales > UBA953 > UBA953. Next base: position 3,141 of record JBAXIK010000041.1, read on the forward strand.
AGCAACTCAACCTTACCCTTAAGACTATCATCCACCAAGACTTCCTGCACTTCGATGTTGGGACGAAAATCTGCACGCTCTGACTTGGCACTTAACCCCGGCTGCGCAAATCGCACTTTGCCGGTCAGTATCAATTTTTGCAGATCAAATACTCCACTCTTGGTTTGGGCTGTACGGGGTACTGAATAAGCGACTAAGCGATCCGACTCGGTGGTCATTTTATCCATCGAGTACTTTACCGCACCCGTTAAATCCACTTCAGCGGACATACCAGAATTGGAAATAACAATTTGATTAGCCTCCGCTTTGCCACCTTCGGCTCCCACCGACTCCGACCGGAATTTAATCGTTGCCCGTATAGCTGAATCCGACTTCACGACCACTTGTTGGAGTAATGAATCAGAAAAAATCTGCGCACCCATTAAATCAACCCCGCGTTTATCAACCAAATAGGCTTTTCCAGAAAGTTCTAATTGGCCCTTTAATTGCTGCCACCTTGCATGTTCAGCATTGAATGAGGTTTCCTGGACCAATCCACGCACGGCGCCATCAGCAATCAAGATATTACCACCTTCGCTCAGTTCTTTAACGGAAATCTTTTGCGAGTTTAACATGCCCTGTTCGGAGATAAAATTGGCCTGACCATCCATCACCACAGTTTGCAGTCCAGTTTTAAGATCACGTTCGATACGCCCAGCCCGGCCCGTCAGCTCCATCATCGACTTGTCTTTGCGCTGAGCTTTCACCGCAACCGTGGGTTCGGTAGTCGCTTGTAACAAAGTAATACCCGTCCTTCCGTCATACACCAAGGTGTCAGATGTGATATTTAAATTCGGTTCAGATAAAATAACATGCCCGGCGACATTTAATTGATCTGTCTTCGGTAGGTAGACCACCGAATCGCCTTTGATTGTTTGATTGAGATAAGTACGAACAACCTGACCTCGGGCTTTGATAATCTTACAATTTTTGTCACCGACTCCTGAGTCATCTAAAATACAGTCAATGGCTTCGCAGACAATTTGTTCACCTTGACGAGAAAATGAAACGCCACCCGAGAAGGTTAATTGGGTGCCATCGCTCGTGGGTGTCACATCTAATCGCAGTGCCTTCACCGAAAATCTTTTTTCTTTGGGTTTGGTTAGATCAAGTTCGGCCACCACATCGGCTAAGATGGAAAAGGTATCGCCAGTACTTGTGCCCTTCCAGGTCCAACCCGTTCCCGTTAAATTAAAAGTACTCGAGAAGGCCTTGAATAGCTCTTTTCCCTCAGCGATTTTTTTCGTGGGATCAACCAACCCATTCGGACTACTAAAGCTAATGGAAGGTTTGCCCGACTGAAATGTGCGTCCCGATAATTCCTGCATATCCCACTTTCCAGAATCTTCACCTGGCTTCATCACCTTAGCATTCATCTCCCAGGCCTTCTCAGCTTTTTCGTCTTCGGTATATCCCGACAGCGAACCACCACCCACTTGTTCGAAGCGAATATCTTTCTGCTGAGCCAAAAGGCTTAGCGACAGCAACCCAAGTAGATACCTCGCACGCATGTGCTATGACATCTCAGGCGAGCCAGCAAATCAAGCGATTAAGACTTCTTTAGTCTTGGAAATGGCTGCGCAGAAACCAGCGGTGGCATAGAACGCGATTCAATCACCGTGCCTTCGGTAATCGGAGAACCAGCCAAGAATTCACCCACTGGCAACATTCTCCCACCTGGGCGTTGCAAAGTTGTAAATAAACAAAATCCATTTCTACACGCCACTTTCAGACCTAGTTTATCTGCCTGTATAACAGTCCCTGGTTTCAGTTCATGCGCTTCCGTGATTAAGGAGGCGGAGCCGACTTTGATGATTAAATCACCTACCGGAAATGTCGAACCTGGCCAGCCCTCCAAGGCACGCACTCGACCAATAATTTCTTCAGCATTGGCGTTAAAATCCAACGAGGCGTCTTGGCGATCCAATCGTCGCGTATAAGTCACTAATAATTCGTCCTGTGGCTGCGGTTTAATTTGTTGATTAAGAATTTTATCTAAAAGTTGATTCGAAAGTTCTGCTGCGGTTTGTCCTAAACGTTGACGTAACGCAGCCCTACCCTCATCGGGCAAAATGATTAATTCACTCGATGCATAAAGTGGACCTGCGTCTAATTTTCTTACCACGTGTTGAACCGAAATTCCCGTCGATTTAAAACCAAGAGCTAGAGCAGACTCAACCGGCGTCGCCCCTCTTAATGCGGGCAAGAGAGAGCCATGGAAATTAATAAAACCCAAACGTGTCGCGGCTAAAAAATCGTCTTTTAATATTTGTCCGTAGGCCATGACTACGCCCAAATCTACGTGTAGGTCTTGCAGTTGTAGCGCATCATTTTCCGCAAGTCGCTCGGGCTGTAATAATTTTAAGCCATTTTCCTTGGCCCATAATGCGACGGGATTTGATTTGATTTCCTGACCGCGCCCGGCAGGTCGATCGGGTTGAGTGTAGACGGCGACTACTTCAACGTTTTTGGACGCGTGGACTGACGCAAATAACGGGAGCGCGATTTCATCTGAACCGAGCAGAATGATACGAGACCGTGATTGGGAAGGTGCGACCGACATGTTGAATCAAAGTTTTATTTACGTGCTTGGCGAGCAGCACGACCTTTAAGCGAACGGGGCTTGTCCCAACGCGTAAATGCTTTCTTGCCCGACTTGCTACCGGGCTTACCCGTGCGCGCCTTGCCGTCTGACTTCGTCTTACCTAAGCGAGGCCCAGAACTTGCAGCACGGGGCTTCTCGATATGACGCGGAGTGGACTCGCTCGATCCTTCAGCTGAATCGGGACGCGTACCGGGCGGTGCGAAATACTTGCGGCCCTCCTGCTTTGGCTTACCGACAACATCGAGGAAGACAGGCACACCCGATAAATCAAAATTCTCGTGCACACCTTTAACCAGATAGCGCTGATAGGCCTCTTCTAGTCTCTCTTCTGAATTACAGAATAATCTGAAACGAATCGGACGCTTAGAAACTTGAGTCACGTAATAACATTTGAAACGACGACCCGAAACCATGCGTGGTGGGCGTTTAATCATGAGATCTTGAATGATGCGATTAATTTTACCAGTCGGAATAGTCGCACCAGCACGAATATAAACCCCTTCGGCGGCGTCTAAAAGATCTTCGGCACGTAAACCTGTTTTGGCAGAAACGAATAAAATCGGTGAATCGGGTAAGAAGAAAAGTTCGCGGCGAACGGCCGTACGGAATTTGGATCTAAACTCTTCTTCGTCGTCATATCCACTGATCGCATCGGCACGAAAAGCGGCCTTCGCTAAATCCCATTTATTAACCACGACCACGATACCACAGCCAATCAAGGCCAGTTCACCCGCGAGCTGTTTATCGATGCGCGTGACACCCTGTTGAGCATCTAATACTAAAAATACCACATCGGTATCAGCTAAAATTTCATCGGAACGAATTTGCGAAAAGAAATCTAAAGTATCGCGCTTATTGGCGGTGCGGCGTCCGGCTGTGTCCACCAAGGCAAATTCAGTTTTGGATCCATCGGACTTAACACGCATCAAACGTGAACGCACGGGATCGCGCGTGGTGCCAGCAATCTCGCTCACGATTAAACGCTCGCTGCCCATTAAACGATTACCCATGGAACTTTTTCCGACATTCGGTCGACCGGCTAAAGCTAAACGAATAGGGTGAGAAGTTTCGGTGCTGGGCGTAACGGGTGCCGGACCAATCTTTTTAAGGATGAGCGTTCTTAATTGAGGAATACCGCGACCGTGTTCAGCCGAAATTAAGAGAGGGTCACCAAAACCCAGAGTATAAAAATCATCGATGTTTACTTCGCGTTCGGGAGTGTCTGCCTTGTTTGCAATGATGATAACATTTTTACCAGCCTGACGTAACTTAGAAGCGACTTCGATATCCAGCGGGGCGCAGCCTTCCGTAATATCAACGACTAATAAAACTAGACTCGCAGCCGCGAGGGCGAAATCGACCTGCTCTTCAACGGCCTCAGCAATGACTTTAGGGGTGAGGTTAGCTTTATATAAACCAATACCACCCGTATCCATCAAAGTGTAGCGACCTTCTGAAATTTCAGTGGTGATTAAATCGCGCGTCACTCCAGGCTGATCATGCACAATAGAAATACGTCGACCAACGAGCGCATTAAACAGACGACTTTTACCGACGTTAGGACGGCCCACAATCGCAACTGCTCGAGATAATTCTGTTTTCCGTTCCATCGGTGTACAATCGAAGCGTTACGAGCCGTTAGCAAGCGAGGATGCTTACTTTCGACTAGGCAAGGTATCCAAGAAGCGTGCAATCCGTTCGCCCGCTTCGTGAATACGCTCATAACTCGTCGAGAAAGAGGCGCGGCAATAACCTGCGCCTGCTTCGCCGAAAGCAGTTCCAGGGACCATGGCGACTTTCTGTGCTTCCAGAAGTTTGGAGGCGAATGCCATCGAGTCTAGACCCGTGCTGGTGATATCAGGAAAAGCATAGAAAGCACCACGTGGTAAGTGACATTTTAAGCCTAGTTCATTAAAACGACGAACGATAAAGTCGCGACGTTCACGATATTTTTCACGCATATGCAACATGGAGTCGCGTCCATTGCGCAACGCTTCGACCGCAGCTTCTTGGCTGATAATCGGAGCACACATAATGCTGTATTGATGTACCTTGAGCATGCCATCGATCACCGAAGCTGGACCACAAGCGTAACCGATACGAAAACCGGTCATCGCGAAAGCTTTGGAGAATCCGTGTAAAAAGACCGTACGTTCACGCATACCTGGCAAAGAAGCGATGGACACGTGGTCACCTTCGAAAGTGAGTTCCGAATAAATTTCGTCAGAGGCAACGAGGAGATCTTTCTCAATCGCGAATTTTGCAATCTCTTCCAACTTCTTACGATCAGCAGTTCCGCCGGTAGGATTCGTTGGGAAATTCAGAATTAAAATTTTGCAACCTGGTTGCCAAGCAGCACGTAAGGCAGCGGGGTCGAGCGCGAATTGATCTTTCGACGTGGTTTTAATTGGAATCGGCGTGGCGTGACAGAGCGTAACGCTCGGAGCGTAAGAAACATAACAAGGCTCGTGATAAAGCACTTTATCGCCAGGATTGAGTGTGGCACGAAGCATAATATCAAGAGCTTCAGAAACTCCGACGGTGACCAAGATTTCGTTCTCAGGATTATAGGGGGGGCCGTAGTATTTTTCGACGTAACTAGAAATCTCTTCGCGCAACTGGAGCGTACCGCGGTTATCCGTATAAGAGGTGCGACCTTTTTCCAACGCAGCCATCGCGGCTTCGCGCACATGAAATGGCGTAATGAAATCTGGCTCACCAATACCGAGTGAGACGGCGTCTTTCATTTTAGACACAATCGCAAAGAAATCTCGGATACCGGATTTGGGGAGTGACGCTACATGGCGCGCCACAAATCGACCAGATTCGTCCATAAGTTAAAGATTAGGGGCTGACGGAGGGTTGATCGCGATGGGCGCCGCTTTCCGTAATCACGAAGCCATCTTTTTTGTAAGCACGTAAGAAGAAGTGCGTTGAAGTGCCCTGCACGCCATCGATTCGAGCCAAGCGTTCATGCACAAATCCTGCCACTTTATAGAGATTATCCGCAGTCACCACGACGAGTAAATCGTAGCCACCCGACATCAAGTAACAGCTCTCCACTTGTTCAAATTGGCTAATACGCTCAGCAATTCCATCGAAACCACCAGTACCTTGAGTTTGGATTTTAATTTCGATTACGGCACGCACGCGACGTTCCGCTTCGAAACTAGGATTGAGTACAGCGCGCCATCCGAGAAGGACGCCCTGCTTACGCAAGTCAGCCAGCTGTGACTCCACTGCTGCTTGACCGAGATTCAAAATCTTTCCGATTTGTGCCGTATCGAGAGGTTCTCCCTCGAGAAGTAATTTTAGGACGTTGTTCATAGTGGTGACGATAAATTAAACTTTAACTAAAGTACGGCGGTGGCGAACCGAGTTAGCAAGTTGTTCAAGAATAGGTAAAGTCTGCTCAAGGGAAATACAAGCATCGGTGATGCTGCAGCCGTAAGTGGAGGCGTCGCGACCTTTCCAATCTTGGCGACCTTCGACGAGGTGACTTTCAATCATCACTCCACCAATAATTTTACTACCACGTGAAACTTGTTCAGCGATATCGGCAGCCACGACCGATTGGCGACGATGATCCTTCGAACTATTACCATGTGAGCAATCGATGACGATGCGTGTGTTGATTCCAGCTTTCTGGAGACGAGCTTCGGCATCGGTAACAAATTCTGAAGCGTAATTCGGTCCCGTGCGTGAACCACCGCGTAAAATCACATGGGCATCGGGGTTTCCTGAGGTTTCAAAAATGGCGACGGCACCCTCTTTGGTGACGGACGGGAACCAGTGCGATGAACGTGCGGAGAGACAAGCGTCGACGGCGACTTGAATTGAGCCATCGGTTCCGTTTTTGAATCCCACGGGCATGGAGAGACCAGAAGCCAATTCGCGGTGAATTTGACTTTCAGTAGTGCGAGCGCCGATGGCACCGTAAGCAACCAAGTCTGCTAAGTATTGAGGAGTGATCGGATCGAGAAATTCGCTCGCTGAAGCCAGGCCGAGATTGGCGATGTCGGATAAAACTCTGCGACCTAAGCGCAACCCGTCGTTGATCTTAAATGAACCATCAATTTCAGGGTCGTTGATTAAACCCTTCCAGCCGACGGTGGTACGTGGTTTTTCGAAATAAACACGCATCACGATTAAGAGTTCTTTGGTGTGCTTCTTTACTTCTTTCAGCAAAAGTTCGGCGTACTGCATTGCGGCCTTGGGGTCATGCACGGAACAGGGTCCGACGATGACGAGCAGACGGTCGTCCTTACCCGATAAAATTGCGGAGACATCTTTACGGGCGCTGGCTACCACCTCGGTGGCATGATCCGTGGGGCGCAATTCCTGTAATAAGGTTGCGGGGGGCAGCAAAGGGAGGCGGCTGCGGATGCGTAAATCGTCCGTATTGTGGAACATAGGAATGTTCTTTCTTAATGAAAAAGGGGTTAAATCGACGATACCTCAAGCCTTATGTCAATGAATCGTCCCATGTTGACGAATCAGCTTTTAGTATCAAAAGTGTCTCAAGTCAGCATGCCCAAGTCCCCCACCAACGATTCCGTGGAGCAATCTAACGCCTTCCGGGCTTACATTGCCGATAAGGGCTTGCGTGGGACCCGCCAGAGAATGGCCGTTTTTGACGCTGCCCGAAGCCTGAATGGCCACTATACCGCGGAGGAATTACTAAAAAAATCACGGGCGATTGATCGGACAGTCTCTCGAGCGACTATTTACCGCGCCCTACCCTTGCTCATCGGCAGTAATGTCATTCGCGAAGTTGATGTGGGTCGCGATCATAAATATTACTTAACTGAAACCGGTGGTGCTAATTTCCGTGCACAATTAATCTGCGAAAGCTGCGATACGATTTTAGAAGTCGAAGCACCTTTTATGGAGTGGTATGGTAAAGCGGTTGCTGCTAAGCATGGCATGAAACCTATCTCACAAAAACTCCAAGTAAACGCACTCTGCGAAGCTTGCCAAAAAAGAAAATCTTCTCGCTCATGAAATCCTTTCCCACCGGCAGCGTTTTTCCCCCACTCCCGCAGGGCGGAAACATCCAAACCGAATTACAACGCGAAGTCTTAAAATTAAAAAAAGAAAAAGACGCCATCATCCTCGCCCATAATTATCAATGCGAAGACATTCAAGTCGTCGCTGATTATGTAGGGGATTCCTTGGGTTTAGCCTACAAAGCGGCGGCCGCACAAAATTCGACTATCGTGTTCTGCGGGGTGCATTTTATGGCCGAAACGGCCAAAATTGTTAATCCAACGCGACGCGTCTTATTACCCGACATGGATGCGGGTTGCTCGTTGGCGGATTCATGTTCAGCCGAAAAATTAGCAGCCATCAAAGCAGCACAGCCGAATCTTTATATCGTGGCTTACATTAATTGTAGCGCGGCGGTTAAGGCATTGAGCGATGTGATTGTCACGAGTGGTAACGCGAGTAAAATTGTTGAGCAAGTTCCCGCTGATCGTCCGATTCTTTTTGTGCCCGATCAAAATTTAGGAAGTTGGGTCTCGAGTAAAACCGGTCGCGCCATGCAATTATGGCCGGGCAATTGTTACGCCCACGTTCAGTTCACACCCGCAGCTTTGTTACGGGCTAAAGCTGAACATCCGAACGCACCCGTGGTGGCGCATCCTGAATGCACCGAAGCGGTGCGTGATATTGCCGATATGGTTTGCTCCACCGAACTGATGGTAGATTGGTGCAAAAAACAAGCGGCGGATACCCTTATTATTACCACGGAATCTGGTATGATTCACAGACTACGCCGTGAAGTTCCTCATAAAACATTTATCGCTGCACCGACTGATCGTTGCTCATGCAATGACTGTCGCTTCATGAAAATGAACACCTTAGAGAAAGTTCGCGACTGTCTTATCAACGGAAAACCTGAAATCATCTTAGACGAAAAAATTCGGGCTGCAGCGGAAATCCCCCTTCAACGTATGTTGGAATGGAGTAAAAGGTAGTTTATTTACCAATTAGAGCCGTTTAAGGGAACATCTGGGCTGTATGGTTGTATTCATACAAATCATATTTATACTCTAAAGACTAATCCTAAGGCAAATTAATCACTAACTCACGTTTGACATCTCATAAATTATAATAACTTTAATAAATTATAACTCATGAAAATTGATCTCAATCCATCAGACTTTAACTCGAAAGAGCAGTTTGTCCGTGCTGTACTCGAGAGAGCACGTAACGCTGCACACCAAACTTGGGATGAAGAATTTTCCGATCGCTCGAAGAACATCGAGAAAGAAGTAGCCGCTCTGTCCAAAAACGAACTCACTCGTCGTCTGGTCAAGTTACTTTCGCGTTCCAATCGTGCCCGCGCCATCATCAATGAGTCGACCCGCGTTAAGGCTAAGAACCTTCGTAAAAAAGGTTTAAATGTTAAAGAAATTGC
>JBAXIK010000042.1:0-11726 GCA_037138415.1 Opitutia bacterium
GAGCGCCTGCAGCGATGGCGGCTAAAATAGCGGAAGGAACCGAGAGCACGAGTGTGCAAGCGCTTAGAACCACCATCAGAGTCATTGCACGATAGAGTGCTGACGTTTCTCCACCCATGATGGGATTATGTAGGACGTAATATTGATAGAGAAAGAAAATGAGAGAGGCGGAGAGCGTGAAGATAGCGTACAAATCGCCCCAACGATCAATGGCCCGCTGGGCAGGGGCTTTGCTTTCTTGTGCTTCGCGAATCAGTGTAACGATACGTTGTAGGGAACTATCTTTTTCGGCTTTGGTGACTAAAACCACAAGGCGTCCCCAACTATTTAAGGTGCCGCTTGAAACTAAGCTCCCGGTTTTTTTCTCTACTGGTTTTGCTTCACCCGTGAGAGTGCTTTCATCAACAGCGCTTTCGCCAAAAACAACCTCGCCGTCGGCAGGAACTAATTCACCAGGGAGGACGATTATTTGATGCCCAGGTTTAAGTGCACTGACGGAGATGATACTTTCTTTACCATCACTTTCAATCAAGCGGGCCTGCTTGGGAGCGCGGTCCAAGAGTGCATCAATCGCGCCTCGCGTGCGGTACATGGCATAGTGTTCAATCGCCCCTGCGGCCGAGAAGAGGAAGAGTAGGAGCGCACCTTCTTCGGGATGACCAATAATCCATGAACCACCTGCAACCACGATCATCAAAGTGTGCACATCGACTCGTTTTTTGCGTAGTGACTCCCAACCGTCGATGAGCGCATCCCATCCGCCTGCAAAACACGAGAGGGCGAGCAAGAATGTGGAGATCCAGTGCAGTGAATTTTCGGTTGGATAGGAACGACTGACGAGAATGGAGAGAAGTCCGAATAAACCACTTAACACGCTTAATACTGCGAGTTTTTTCCATTCGTCGTGATGTTCTTCGCTCATATTTATATCATTTAACTCTAAAAATAATATTGGTCAACCTTTGGGGTGTAGGCAGAGAAAATTTCTGCTCACTGGATTCATTTTTCGAACAGATTTTTTTCTAAAAACGAGTGAGGAATTTTTCACGGTCGGCTCTGAGTGAATTTCCTCTTGCGCTATGCGCATAAATGTTTATCAATCGTCATTAAGAGTTAACCGCAACGTGACTAACCGAACCGAAACCATCAGCGAAAGTCTTATCACCGTGTCCCTTCCTGTGAAGTTACACAATGAAGCTATCGCTTTTCAGCAACGCACCGGCTTGTCTAATTTGAGCGAAGTAATCAGGCACGCATTAGAGAATTGTCCTGATCATCGTTTGAACGTTGAACCCATCAACTCCCGCCAAGTGTCTTTCCGAGTCCCCTCGGAGCTCCGCACTCGTATTACCCGCAAGGCTCGTCAGGCCCGGGTGAGTGTAGGGCGCATCGTCAGGGTGGCGCTTCAGTCGCTGCCCTCTAACCCAACAACGAACATCACAACTATGGCAAAAAAGAAAAAAGCTGCTAAGAAATCAGTAGCTAAAAAAGCCAAATCCAAGAAGAAATAATTCTTCTCGGACTCTCCGTCTTTAAGGCGGGTGGCACTGGTTTCATTACCAGTTAAAACAAGGACCCTCGTAAGGGGGTCCTTTTCTGTTGGCTTGAAAAACGGCGAGAGGGAAGTTTGAGTCTCTCCATCCATGACACCTTCCTCCGCCAGCGCTGGTCGTATCACTATCACGAACGGCAAACTTAATGTACCAGATCACCCGATTATTCCTTTTATCGAAGGTGATGGCACGGGCCCGGATATCTGGCGCGCCTCGGTTCGCGTTTTCGACGCTGCCGTTGCCAAAGCTTATAACGGAAAACGTAAAATTGAATGGCTCGAAGTTTTAGCGGGCGAAAAATCTTTCAAGAAAACTAACGATTGGCTACCCGAAGCCACGCTCACCGCTTTCAGAGATTATCTCGTCGGAATTAAAGGGCCTCTTACCACGCCCACGGGTGGTGGGATTCGTTCTCTGAATGTCGCGTTGCGTCAACAACTGGATCTCTACGTTTGCCTGCGTCCGGTCCAATGGTTCATCGGCGTTCCTTCTCCCGTAAAAAATCCAGGTAAAGTAGACATGGTTATTTTCCGTGAAAACACCGAAGACATTTACGCGGGAATTGATTTTGAAGCGGGCTCGGAAATCGCTCTTAAGACATTGGAATTTATTAAGACCAACTTCCCAAAAGAGTTTAAGAAAATCCGCTTTGGCGAAGAGCAACCCGCAACTGTTGGCCTTGGGATTAAGCCCGTTTCTAAGCCTGGTTCTGAGCGTTTAATCCGTTCGGCGATCCAATATGCGATTGATAATAAGCGCAAATCTCTGACTTTAGTTCATAAAGGTAATATCATGAAATATACCGAAGGGGCTTTCATGAAGTGGGGATATGATTTGGCGAAAAACGAATTTGGTGCCGTGGAAATTGATGGCGGACCTTGGTGCAAAATTCCCGAAGGTAAGCCTGGTGCGGGCCTCGTGATTAAAGATGCGATTGCTGATATCACGTTGCAGCAAATTCTGACTCGTCCGACCGACTTCGACGTCATTGCGACGCTCAATCTTAATGGTGATTATCTTTCCGACGCCCTTGCGGCGCAAGTGGGTGGCATTGGCATCGCTCCTGGCGGAAATATCAATTATCTCACCGGACATGCTATCTTTGAAGCGACTCATGGTACCGCTCCGAAGTATGCCGATAAGGACGTCGTCAACCCTGGCTCCGTTGTTCTCAGCGGCGAAATGATGTTCCGCTACATGGGTTGGACCGAAGCGGCTGATCTGATTCTCAAAGGTTTGAATGGTGCGATTGGTGGCGGCCGAGTGACTTACGATTTCGCCCGACAAATGGAAGGTGCGAAGGAAATTAAGTGCTCCGAGTTTGCTGACGCGATTATTGCGAAAATGTAGTTTAGACTATATTTTATTATATAAATTCAAACAGGGCCGGCCTTCTTGAGGCTTGCCCTGTTATTTTTTATAAGACAAATTACTCTCCATGAAAAACTCGCTGCAAGCACTCGCTTTAACCGTATTTACACTGGGCGTCGCCCAAGCTCAAACCACCCCGAGTAGCCCCTTAGGTTCCGACCTTTCGGTTCGTGCTAATTTTTCATACGCTTCAAAAAATGTCGCCCGCGGTAAAGAGCGCTCCAGCGATGAAGGCTTATTTCAATCTCAATTAACTTTAGAGTATGCCGTCCCAACAATCATCGGTACCTCTGTTTATTTCAGTGGTTATAGCGCTGATAGTTTTGAAAAAGTTTACGGGGCTGGTATTCGTCGCAATATGGAATGCGGTACGCTTGATATTGGTTATCAGCACACCAAGGCCAATAATCACTTCGTAAATACGAATGGTGTTGCCGGTTATACTTTGGCCCCGTCCGACAATGAATATTATATCGGTCTAGTTTTATCGAAGGATGTTTTTCTACGGCCCTCGGCTTATTTATTTTATAGCGATGAGTTAAGACAGTATAACTTCGTCGTTTCGGCGCGTAAGGATTTCGACGGAAGTGATATTGGATTATCCGCGGTTAATATTGTAACCAAGCTCTATGCTGGTTCGATCTACGCCTCGGCCTCGAATTGGGATACGGCCAACTCTTACCTCTATGCGGGAGCTTCGGCAGATTTCATTTATGCCATCAACTCGAACGCCAGCGTGGGTACTGGGCTTAACTTTGCCTATAATAGTGATAATGCGGTAAACACTAAGGGTGGAGTATTCTGGTACCGATTTTTTGCTAATTTCCGCTTTTAAGGGGTAAAGTAAGGTTTTTGGCTAAATCAACTGGCTTACCTTACTTTAATTAAAGCACTCTAACCGTATCATTTGCCCATTCGGGTGTTGACGGAGGGTGCTCAAGCCTCATTTTCCGACTTTCCCTCTTTTTATGAAGACCACGCTAGCTAAGAATGTGCAGCTCAAAGACAAAACTTGGTACATTATTGATGCCAAGGACCAAGTCCTCGGACGCCTCGCAGTCAAAATTTCCAACGTCCTCCGCGGACGTCACAAACCTACCTACACTCCACACGTGGACACAGGTGATTACGTCATCGTGATCAACGCGGACAAAGTGCGCTTAACCGGCACTAAGGAAACCGATAAAACTTACATGTTCTACACCGGTTGGGTCGGCACTGCCTACCGCCGCACTGTTTCTGCAATGCGCGAACGCCGTCCTGAATTTATCGTTAAGCACGCCGTCAAAGGTATGCTTCCTAAAAATCGTTTAGCTAATGACATGCTCCTTAAGCTTCGCGTTTACGCTGGCGATAAGCACGATCAAGCTGCTTCGAACCCAGTTCCATTCCCATCCTTTCCTAAGGTCTAATTTTTAATATTACTCAATGAGCGCCACTAAGTCATCCGCCATCACTGCCGTCGGCCGTCGTAAGACCGCTTCGGCTCGCATCCGTCTTTCTCGCGGAACTGGAGTTATTTCCATCAATGGAAAACCAGTAGAAGAATATCTTTACACTGAAGCCCTCGTTAAAGCGGCCACTGCTCCATTGCGAACAGCGGGTCTCGAAGGCCAAGTAGACGTTTCGGTTAATGTTATTGGCGGAGGCCCTAACGGCCAAGCTGGTGCCATTTCCCACGGTTTAGCTCGCGCCCTCCAAAAAATGGATGCGACTCTCCGTGCTCCACTCAAGAAAGAAGGCCTCCTTACCCGCGATGGTCGTATGCGCGAACGTAAGAAGCCCGGTCAGCCAGGCGCCCGTAAGCGCTTCCAGTTCTCGAAGCGCTAAACCGCCTCGAAAAAGGAAGAAAAAAGGCCCCGGCACCCCGGGGCCTTTTTGTTGGCGAGTTTTTCTATGTCCAAACGACCAATCCTCCCTTAACTTTTTATCAATCTCACCATGTCTCAATCTCTGATCCAAGTCGGCATCGTTGGCGCCTCTGGCTACACAGGCGAAGAGCTCGTTGGTATCCTCGCCCAACACCCCAACGTCGAACTCGCCATGGTTTGTTCGCGGTCCCTCGCTGGAAAAAAAGTAGTGGATGAACTGCCCAGACTCCGGGGCCGGGTAAATGCTAATTTAGTTTTCTCCGCATCCTCACCTCAAGAGTGCGCCGCTTCAGCGGTCGGTGTTTGGTTTTTAGCTCTCCCTCATGGTGTCGCTGCCGAATACGCCCAGCCTCTCGTGGCTGCCGGAAAAAAAGTCTTAGATCTCTCGGCCGATTTTCGGCTCAAGGATTTACAGATTTATAAAAAATATTACGGCCACGACCATCCCGCGCCAGAACTCACTTTACAGGCTCGGTATGTGATTCCTGAATTACAACTGGATGAGGCGTGGAAGAAAATTTCGCTCGTCGCTTGTCCGGGCTGTTACCCAACCAGCATTCAAATCCCGCTCATCCCTTTGTTGCGGGCTGGTTTAATTAAGCCCGAAACCGGCCAGTGTGTTATTAATTCCTACAGCGGTGTGTCGGGAGCTGGCAAAAAAGCCGATGTAAATTACCTTTTCTGTGAGCGGGATGGTTCGATGAAAGCCTATGGTATTCCTAATCACAGACACCTCGCCGAAATTGAAGAGCAACTCAGCGGCGCGGCGGGTAAATCCATCGTTGTGCAATTTAATCCTCACCTCGCTCCGATGCATCGGGGTATTTCGACCACGATTGTCGTTCCGGCCAATGGAGCCACCGTAGCCCAAGTCGAAAACTGCTGGCAGAAAGCCTTTGCGGATAAGCCTTTCATCTCGATTTTAAAATCAGGTGATTTTCCAGACACCGCTCACGTGGCTCACTCCAATCAAATTGAGATTTCCGTGGTCGCTGACGAACGGACCGGAAATTTAATTATCACTTCCGTCATCGACAACTTATTGAAAGGTGCGGGCGGTCAGGCCGTGCAAATTCTTAATCTGATGATGGGCTGGAATGAAACCACGGGCCTACGTTAATTTATAATACCACTATGGCTATTGATTTTATTGATGATTCAGCAGGTCTGTCCGACGTCCCGGGTTTTCGGGTCGGCGCGGCGGGGTGTGATATTAGAAATAAGAATTTAGACCGGCTCGATCTGTCTTTGATTGTCGCTGACCAACCGTGCCATGCTGCAGGCGTATTTACGACTAATGATGTCAAAGCCGCACCGGTCCGGTATTCACAAAATATTTTACTCCTATCGAAAGGAAAAATCAGAGGCGTCGTAGCGAATAGTGGTAATGCTAATGCTTGTACTTCCCAACAAGGAGATATTGATGCTCAACACATGGCTGAGTTTTCCGCCCAAGCTGTAGGTACTCCGAACGAAGCTTTTCTCGTTTGTTCAACGGGAAGAATTGGTGAGTTGTTGCCAATGGCAAAAGTCGCGCAAGGTATAACGACGGCTAGCCAGAATTTATCGAATAAAGCGATTGAAGGTCGGAGGGTTGCTGAATCTATTTTAACCTCTGATACCAGACCTAAAACCGCGACGGCCTATTTTACCTGGCAGGGTAAAAAGGTGACGGTAGCAGGGTTTGCTAAAGGTGCTGGTATGATTGAGCCGAACATGGCGACGATGTTAGCGTTTGTGGCTACTGATGCCGATGTGAATGCCGTCTATCTCAAGAAATCTTTATTATCTGCCACCCAGCAATCTTTCAACTGCGTGAGTGTTGACGGTGATATGTCGACCAATGACACGGTGATTCTGATGGCGTCAGGTGTTTCCCAGGTAGTCGTTAATGAAAAAGCGGATGCTGATTTACAGAAAATCTTCCAAGAAGCTTTAGATAAAATCTGTTTTGCTTTGGCGGAAAAGATTGTCGGCGATGGAGAGAAAATCACCAAAGTCGTTTCGGTCGAAATTCAAGGTGCGCGTACTCGTGAAGACGCTGAAAAAATTGCGCGGGCCGTCGGTAATTCGTTACTCGTTAAATCATCTTGGTTTGGTGAGGACCCCAACTGGGGACGTTTGGCAGATGCCGCTGGCTATGCTCGGACGGGTTTAGACGAAGCTAAATTAGATATCCATTATAACGATGTCCCCGCTGTCGTGGGTGGTCGACCCATTCCTGAAAATAAGCCCCAGTGGAAGGAAGTTGTAAAAGCTCGGCAGTTTAAGGTCAGAATCAACCTGAACCTCGGTTCGGCCCACTTCCGTTTACTGGCATCGGATCTCACCGACGGATACGTGAACTACAACAAGAGCGAGTAAGATTATTTTCCAATTGCCCGTTGGCTTTACACCCTCACTTTTAAATCTGTCCGATGAGTACGCCTGCTGAACATAAAGCTGAAGTTCTTCTTGAAGCACTTCCTTACATCCAAAAATTCCGTGGCTCCACTTTCGTGGTTAAATACGGCGGGAGTTTCATGGATGACCCCAATCCTGAGGGCAGAGATAGGGTCGCTACCGATATTGCATTTCTCGCGGCCGTCGGCATTCAAGTCGTTGTCGTTCACGGCGGTGGTAAGGCCATTACTCGGGCGATGGAAACTGCAGGAATTAAATCCGAATTTCGTGATGGCATGCGGGTGACTGACGCCGCGATGGTAAAAATTGTCGAAGAAACTTTGAATAAAGAAGTTAATGGCCAGATCTGCGACTCACTGCGGGCGCGCGGTGCTAATCCTCTCGGCATGCCTGGGAACCACGTCAACTTGTGCGAAAAACTTTTAAGTGTAGACCAAGCGGGTAACCCCATCGATCTAGGTTTCGTCGGTGATATTAAATTCGTAAAAGCGAAATTAATAAAAAAAGCTTTAGCGGATGGGTTCCTCCCCGTGGTTTCACCGATTGCGTTAGATGGAGATGACCAACCCTATAATACCAATGCAGATGTTGCGGCGGCCGCGATTGCTAATTCGTTGCGGGCTAGAAGGCTCATTTTCATGAGCGATGTGCCGGGTTTATTGTCCGATTCCAAAGATCCATCGACGTTAATCACTACCTTAAAGGTGGGCGAAGTAGATGAGCTTAAAAAGAAGGGCGTGATTGCTGGTGGGATGATTCCAAAAGTAGATAGTGCGGTTAAGGCGCTAAAGGAAGGCGTGCGGAGAGTTCACTTTATTGACGGTCGGGTTCCCCATTCTTTGCTCTTAGAGGTCTTTACCGATAAGGGTATCGGCACGGAGATTGTTCACGGATAATGTCGCACGACTCTACTCATTCGATCGACGAGTCTGCTAAACTCTATAGCCAGTTTTTGGCTAAAAATTATTCGACTCAAGCCATTACCCTGGTGAAGGGTAAGGGCACTCGTGTTTGGGATGCCCTGGGAAAGGTATATCTGGATTTTTCTTCAGGGATTGCCGTCAATTCAGTCGGTCATGCTCATCCTGTGATGGTTAAAAAAATCAGCGAACAGGCTGAAAAATTAATTCACGTCAGCAATCTTTATCGGAATGAGCCTCAAGCTAAGTTAGTTGAATCACTTTCCAAATATTGTGGCCCCGGAAGATTTTTATTTTGTAATAGCGGCGCTGAAGCTAATGAAGCACTTTTAAAACTCGCAAGGCTCCATGGTAAGAAAAAATCCGGTGTTGAAGGAAAATGTATTGGAGTCGTGGTTGCTGAAAAAGCCTTTCACGGACGGACCTTTGGCGGCATGTCTGCTACTCCACAGGAGAAAATTCAATCAGGCTTTAGACCCTTATTAACAGGCTTTTCCTCGGCTCCACTGAATGATATCGCTGCCTGGGATAAGGCCATTAGCGCCACCGACACCGCGGCAGTTTTATTAGAAACCATTCAAGGGGAGGGCGGTATTTTCCCCGCTGATCCTGTTTTCTTACAACAACTACAAAAAATCTGTCAGGAAAGAAATGTCTTATTACTGATTGATGAAATTCAGTGCGGTATTGGGCGGACCGGTAAATTCTTTGCCTATGAATTTTCGGGAATTAAACCTGACGCGATTGCGATGGCGAAGGGCCTTGGTGGTGGATTTCCCATTGGTGCTATTTGGATGGCTCCACCTTATGACGAACTTTTTCAGCCTGGTTCGCACGGTACCACGTTCGGTGGTGGTGCTTTAGCAGCGGCCGCCGCCCTCGCCGTTATCGAAATTATTGAAGGTGAAAATCTCGTTGCTCGGGTGGCTGCGCAATCTCCTGCGTGGCATGAATCTTTGAAAAATTTAGCACAAAAATATCCAGCGATTATCAAAGAAATTCGGGGTGCCGGATACATGGTCGGTGTCGGTATGAATATTGATCCGCTTCCAGTCGTTGCCGCATTACGTGAAGCGGGGCTGCTGGCTGTACCGGCTAGTGGAATTGCGATTCGCTTGTTGCCTCCACTGAATGCGACTGTCGCCGAGTTAAATGAGGCTGTGGAAATTTTTGATCGGGTGTTAAGTACTTGGAAAGTGGCATAAAATCACTGTTACCAAGCATTTTCGCCTGTCCAAAATCCTTTCGCTAGATAATTTAAACACCTTCTCTCATGCGTCACTTCCTCAAAGAGACCGATTTAAGTTTGGCTGAAATCCAATCGATTTTTGCCCAGGCCGCTTTGTTGAAATCGCAAAGGGGTCAGAGCCAATCTCAGGATCTCGCCCGCCAGTCATGGGGTTTACTTTTTTTTAAGAAGAGCACCCGGACGCGGGTTTCTTTTCAGGTTGGTGTTCACGAACTTGGCGGACAGCCCGTCATGCTCAATGCGGATGATATGCAAATCTCGCGCGGTGAAACGGTAGCGGATACCGCCAAAGTTTTATCACGTTATCTCCATGGCATGGTTATTCGGTGTCATGAACACAAACTCTTAGAAGATTTTGCTCAAAGCGGCACGATGCCTGTGGTGAATGCCTTATCAGATTTTCTGCACCCCTGTCAGTTGATGACGGATATGTTCACGCTCGCGGAACGTTGGTCGAAAGGAAAACCAGAAAATTTTGCGAGTTCTCTCAAGGGACGTAAGGTTGCCTTCCTCGGTGATACGGCCTGCAACATGGCGAACTCATTTATTTTAGGCGGAGCTGCTCTCGGTGTGGAAATCGCTTTAGCCGGTCCAGCCGGCTACGAGCCCACTGGAGAAATAAAACAGCAGCTGAAAAAAGACGGGCTGAAGGAGTCCTTTACTTTTAGCACCGATGCTGCCGCTGCGGTTAAAGGTGCAGACATGGTTTATACCGATGTTTGGGTGAGTATGGGTATGGAGGCCGAAAAGGCCGAAAGACTTAAAACCATGCAGCCTTATCAGGTGAATTCGAAGTTGATGGCCTTGGCTAAACCAGACGCCTACTTCATGCACTGTTTGCCGGCTCACCCAGGCGAAGAAGTGACCGCCGATGTTTTAGCGAGTCCGCAAAGTATTATTTTTGACCAAGCTGAAAATCGTCTCCACGTCCAAAAAGCGATTCTCGCCCATTTAACCCGTCACCGCTAATTTATTATTTAAATAACTATGAGTAAGAAAAAGAAAATCGTCCTCGCCTATTCGGGCGGACTCGACACCTCCGTTCTCCTTTCTTGGATTAAGGACAAGCACAACGCCGAGATGATCGCGTTTTGCGCCGACATCGGCCAAGAAGATGAGTTGAAGGGCTTGAAGCAAAAAGCGCTCAAGACCGGTGCGTCCAAGCTTTATATTGATGACCTTCAAGAGGAATTTGCCCGTGATTTTATTTTCCCGATGATGCAAGCGGGTGCAATTTACGAAGGTCAATACTACCTCGGTACATCCATTGCCCGTCCACTCATTGCTAAGCGCATGGTTGAGATTGCACGTAAAGAAGGTGCGACCGCCATCGCTCATGGTGCAACCGGTAAGGGTAATGACCAAGTACGTTTTGAATTAACCTGTGCGGCTTTAGCGCCTGACTTGGAAATCATTGCGCCATGGCGTAATGAAGAATTCCGCAATGATTTTCCAGGTCGTGCCGAAATGATTGCCTATTGCTCGAAGAATAAAATTCCCGTCGAAGCGAGTGCGAAAAAGCCCTATTCATCGGATCGAAACCTCCTTCACATCTCTTATGAAGCCGGTATTTTAGAAGATCCTTGGATGGATGCTTTTGCGCCTGCGAATAAGGCTATGTTTAAACTTTCAGTTTCACCTGAAGATGCCCCGAACAAATCTGAGTATGTTGAACTCGAATTCCGCCAAGGTGATTGTATCGCCGTTAACGGTAAGAAGATGAATCCTCTCGGAGTCATGCGCACGCTGAACAAAATCGGTGGTCGTCATGGTGTCGGCCGAGTCGACATGGTAGAAAATCGTTTCGTGGGGATGAAGAGTCGCGGTGTTTACGAAACTCCTGGTGGCACGATTTTACATTTTGCTCACCGCCAGATTGAATCTTTAACCATGGATCGCGAAGTCATGCATTTGCGCGACTCCTTGGTTCCGCGTTATGCGACCTTGGTTTACAATGGTTTCTGGTATGCTCCCGAACGCTTAGCTTTACAGGCACTCATTACTGAATCTCAACGTAATGTCACCGGCACCGTTCGTGTGAAATTATATAAAGGTGGTACTTACGTGGCGGGCCGAAAGAGTCCTCGCTCGTTATACAATCCACATATTGCGACGATGGAAGCGGATCCAACGAAGGCTTATAACCAAGACGATGCTACCGGATTCATTCGCCTCAATGGCTTGCGTTTACGCGTGAACTCAAAAGTGAATGGTGTGCAGAACTTAAGTAAGACCGTTCGATAATTCTAAGACACATCGATTAAAAAAGGCGTCCAGTGGACGCCTTTTTTGTGACTTTAAATTGGAGGCGCGGGTCGGAATTGAACCGACGCATGGGGCTTTTGCAGAGCCCGGCCTT
>JBAXIK010000043.1:0-11671 GCA_037138415.1 Opitutia bacterium
ACTCCAAACCGCGAAGCCGAGGAAGCCGATGACTGCACCAGAGAAAACGATAATGGGATAACCGAAAAGTGCTTTACCCGAGAAAGTGGGTAATACTTCTGAAACGATTCCCATCGCAGGTAATACTAAAATATAAACTTCTGGGTGACCGAAGATCCAGAACAAGTGTTGCCAGAGAATAGGCTGACCACCCGCAGATGGATTAAAGAAGTTAGCACCGAACTGACGATCGAACATTAATTCAATCAGTGCGACGGTGATTGCAGGGAAAGCTAAGATAATTAAAATGGATGTCACTAAAGTCATCCAAGTGAACACTGGAAGGCGCATCATCGTCATACCCTTCGTGCGCATGTTGATGATGGTACAAATAAAGTTAAACGAAGCAGCCAAGGAGGCGATGCCGAGAATTTGGATACCAATAATCCAGAAGTCCGTGCCCACGCCCGTGAAGCGCGGAGAGTGGAGCGCGGCATCAGCCTGACCGATTGTGCCCGAAAGAGGCGCGTAACTAAACCAACCGTTGGCGGGAGCGAAGTCGGTATAAACTAAACTCTTATACCAATCGAAATTATTAAACCAACCCGAGAGATGTCCGAACTCAAACAACCAGCTACTGTTTAAAACGAGCGCACCCGCCACGAATGTCCAAAGCGAGAAGGCATTGAGTCGAGGGAAGGCCACATCGCGGGCACCAATTTGCAGCGGCACAAGGAAATTAAAGAATGCTGCCGAAAGCGGCATCACACCCAAGAAAATCATCGTGGTACCGTGCATCGTGAAAAGCTGATTATACATACGTGCCGTCACGAAATCATTATCGGGACGAGACAATTGCGTACGGATAGCCAAGGCCTCAACACCGCCGACCAAGAAGAACAGCATCGCAAAAGCGCCATACATAATACCGATTTTCTTGTGGTCTACCGTGGTGAGCCAGTCGGCCCAGCCCGTTGAACGATCAGGGCGGATGAGGCCGAGATCGCTGCGTTCGGGAGCGAGTTCCAATTTCGAGGCTACGGGAGCGTGATGGGTGTCGTGTGACATTGGATTTAAATTATTTTAGAGTTAAAAGATATTCCGCTAAACAATCTAATTCTTCAGCGGTGAATTGTTGATGGCTTTCGTTCAGACTAACCACGTTGAACATTTTATAATAATGCATGCGGTTGCCAGGTTTAACGTCCTTCGAAGGCTTACCATCGATGCCGTGCGAAGTACCCGACGATCCAATCCATTTAATTAAGTTGGCCTTCAGCACTGCGGGATCAACGGACGTCGTTGATTCGGTATTCTTTGTTTGGGTTTCTAAAATTAGCTGAGATTTGCGATCGCGGTTATCAAGCCACGCACCCGCGAGTGAACGACGTGAGGCAACGTGTGTTAAGTCGGGACCAAAATTACCTGCCCCGTAGTGACCAGAAATATTATGACACATCGCACAAGTCTTAGCGGCGAATAAAGCTTTTCCTTTTTCAGCTTTAGAATTCGGTTCAACGGGGGCCGCTTCTTTCTTTTGTGCCTTAATCCATTTAGCAAATTCTTCGGGCTCAACCACGTTGCAACGGAAGAGCATGTAGGCGTGAGAATCGCCACAGAATTCGGCGCACTGACCGTAGTAGTGACCCACTTGATCGCCCTGAATCCACATCTTGTTTTTGCGTCCAGGCATTAAGTCTACCTTGCCGGCAATCTTGGGTAACCAGAAAGAGTGAATCACATCTTCGGATCGTAAATTTAAACGTACGGCTTTGCCACGGGGAATCACGATTTCGTTGGGCGCAGTATGTTTGGCGTCCGAAGTTAATCCCAGTTGTGGATATTCGAAGCGGAACCACCACTGTTTACCAATGACATCAATTTCTAAAACATCTCCGGCGAGTTCTTTAGAATAATTTTCTTTTCCGTTTTCATCGAGCTGCTGATACCAAGCAGAAAGTTTTGAAGTGGGAATCGCTTCTGCAGGAACATCATCGGTGTACCAGATAGCGCTAAGGGTTGGAATCGCGATGAAAACAAGAGCCCCAATCGAGGCGGTGATTAAACCGATTTCAATTAAAGGATTACCGTGTCCTTCTTCTACCTTGGGACGAGCGTCTTGACCAGGACGCGCACGAAATTTAATCACTGCGTAAACTAACAATCCACCGACGAGTGCAAAGAGAATGAGTACTAACCAAACCGTGTCCATAAACACGTCGAACTGCATCTTCGCCACTGGGCCCTTGGGATCGAGGGTCGACTGACGAACATTTAAGACGTCGCGCGAACAGGCGCTCACCAAAATTCCAAAAATGGAAATGGCGAAAAGGTGGACCTTGTTAAAAATGCGTGAAAACATTGGAATACTTATTTCGGACTGTCCAAAAGTTCATAATAAATGGCTAATTTGCAAGCACCGCCCACCTGTATGATTTTGTACAGCGGCGGCAGGGCTGAAATAGACCTCCTAAATAAGACTTAAGTCGTTGTTTATAATATACTTAAGAATATTTAAATCAAATCATCTCCACTAATAGTGCAGGGCTTATAGGCTACTACCCTATAATTTATTGTAGGTTGCGACTTAGGTTTAGGAGTTTACCCCCTTAATCTATGTCTTGGAAGAGCCCACATGGCACCCCCCTGCCCGACTGGCGGCAACGCACCCTTATGATGGGGATTATCAATATCACCCCCGATTCATTTTCAGACGGAGGCGAGGTTACGGACATCTCCTCAGCTATTTCCAAAGCTCAAAGTCTCATCGATCAGGGTGTTGATATTTTGGATCTCGGTGCCGAATCAACCCGACCTGGAGCTGCTACGATTTCCGCCGAGACCGAAGTCGCACGATTAAAACCTATCATCGTCGCACTCAGAAAAAAATTTCCACTAATACCACTTTCTGTTGATACCTATAAAGCCTCTGTCGCTAAAACAGCAATCGAGAGTGGTGTAGATATGATTAACGATGTCGAAGGGGCGCGCTGGGAAGTGGTAGCAAATTCTTCCGCGATGGCCCAAGTTGCAGCGCAGTTAAACTGTCCTCTCATTTTAATGCATCGCAGAAAAGACGCTAATTATAAGGACTTTTGGCCTGAATTACTCGGTGACTTAAAATTATCTATTAACCTTTGTTTGAAAGCGGGCGTTGCCCCCGAACAACTTTGGTTGGATCCAGGATTTGGCTTTGGAAAAACTCCTCCGCAAAATTTGGTGCTGGTGCGAAACTTAGAAAAAATTACGGCACTCGGATTTCCCGTCATGCTGGGGACGAGTCGTAAATCGACTCTGGGTTTAGTGCTGAACGAAAAAAATCCCTTGAGTCGCGAAGAAGGAAATGAAGTGACGGCGACTTGGGGTATCGCTCAAGGTTGCCACATGATTCGTGCCCATGATTTTTCCCGGTTAAGAAAAGTCATCCAGGTGGCCGACGCTTTGCGCCGGGGCCAAACTTGGTCTGAATGATTTTTTAAAAAGTGGAGCCAGCAGACGGACTCGAACCGACGACCTGCCGCTTACAAGGCGGCTGCTCTACCAACTGAGCTATGCTGGCAATCCAATGAGGTTTTACTCTTTTATTTCACCCCCCACTGTCAATCTCGCTACAAATCTATTTTAGGGATTGAACCCCCCTGTGTTTTTTAAGACATAAAACTACCCTACTTAATTTAGCTTATTATGCGTATCCCCGTCTCCCTTCTTGTACTTTGTGCCGCTATCACAGGTTGCACAACCGATACCGACTCCTCCATCACTCAAGAGGTCTCGATCACCTCGGTTCCGCCCAATGCTGCGGTTCGTCTTAACGGCAATGCTGTTGGTCGCACGCCAACGACGATTACCTTAGAGCGTAATGCTAATTACGAATTAGCGGTTGGCAAAGGTGGCTACGCAGCAGAGTCAGCCTACCTCAAACCAACCCTCCGTACGAGTCCTAACGGCGCCATGGATTACGGCTTCCCAGAAAAAATTAACGTTACCCTATCCAAATTACCAGGAGCTGACGACGTTGCTGTGCCTGAAGGTGATGAAGCAGAATTTAAATCATTAGTTCAAAAAGCTAATAACGCAGGCCTCGCTCCACGCAGCGGTGACTCAGTAGCCGACATGAAAAAAGATATCGAAGAAGTTAAAGCTTCGGTCGAAAAAATTAAGGCAGCAATCGCCGCTCGTGATGCCTCATATAACTCAAAAATCGCTGCGATTTCTAAAGTTCTCGCGGATGCAAAATCACCTGAATTAAAATCTGCCGATGTCGCTGCCGAAAACAAAGTTATTGAAGCAGAAGCTACACTACGCGCCGCACTCGAAAATCGTAATAACTCAGCCGGTAACGAAGCCAAAGATACCCTCGCCGCCCTACAAGCTAAGCAATCCTCACTCGAAGCACGGATTGATGCCAAAACCGCTGAAGAATTAGCCGCCAAGATTGAGCAAAATAAAGATCAGGTAATGAAAGCTCTTTCCGAATCCGACGCCGTCGTAGCCAAAGCCGTTGCGAATTTAGAAAAAGCTAAGGCCGATCGTGAAGCCGCCGCCGGTGGTAAACCCATCAACGAGCGTGTGGGTGCTATCGAAGCCGAATTAGCCTTACAGAAGGATGCGAATGCGAAAGCCAACCAACAGACGACAGAAACTCTCAGAATTTTATCGGAAAGAAATCAACGCCTCATCGCCCTCAACGGTGGTGCTGATGTTTTAACCAAGGCCGAAGCCGCTAAACAGCTCGAAGAAGTTCAAAAGTCCCTAGAAGAACAAAAGGCTGCTGCCAAAGCTGAAGCTGCTAAACAGTTAGAAGAAATCCAAAAAGCCTTAGAAGACCAGAAAACTTCTGCTGCTAGTGCAGTCGCCGAAATTAACAAGCAACTCGCGGAAGCTAACGAAAAGGCAGCGGCGGCCAATGCCGAATCCAAAAAGAGAATCTACGCCGAATTCAACACCCGCTACGCCCTTGCCGAAAATCGCTTCCGCAACAAAGAGCTCACCGAAGCTCAGTTCAAAGCCAAGATCGCCGAACTTCGTAAAGAGTTAGGGCAATAATAAACGAAATAAGTGAAGACAAAAAGCCCAGCTAATCACTGGGCTTTTTTATTGGAACTGCGACCAAGGTAGACAACCTAGCGCTATGTCCGTCGAATTAAGCCGCACTCCGCTGTATGATTTACACCTAGAACTGGGAGCGCGCATGGTTCCTTTTGCGGGATGGGAAATGCCCGTCCAATACTCCGGCATCATTGAAGAGCATTTAGCCGTACGAAACAAAGCAGGTTTATTCGATGTGTCACACATGGGTGAAGCACGGGTGCGCGGTAAAGACGCAGCGAAGTTCTTAGACGCAGTCATGACGAATGAGTTTTCGTCTCTGCAACCCAATCACGCGCGCTACACAATCATGTGCTATCCCGATGGTGGATGCGTGGATGATCTAATTATTTATCGAATATCTCAGGACGAATTCTTGATTTGTCTCAACGCTTCCAACGCCGCCAAAGATATCGCCTGGATGAATTCCCAAGTAGAAAATTGGGACGTACAAATTGTCGATGAGTGTTCGCAGTGGGCTCAACTCGCTCTACAAGGTCCCTTCGCTGAAAAAATTCTTTCATCTTTAACAGATTTAAAATTATACACCTTAAAGCGTTTTGGTTTTTTAATCGGAGAAGTGGCAGGAGCCAAAGACTGTATCGTGGCACGCACGGGTTATACCGGTTCGCCAGGCTTTGAAATCTATGTCCCCGCCGCACAAGGCTCGATAGTCGCTCGAGCTATTTTAGAAAATGGTAAGCCCGATGGACTCTTACCCATCGGCCTCGGCGCGCGAGACTCCCTAAGACTCGAAGCCGGTTATCCCTTATACGGACATGAACTATCCGAAAAAATTTCGCCTATTCAGGCCGGACTTTCTTGGACGGTTAAATTTTCCAAACCCCAATTCATCGGACGCGATTCCTTATTACACCAAACTGAAAAAGGCGTAGTTTCAAAAGTAGTGATGTATTCGCTGAACGATCGACGAATCGCACGCCCCGGAGCTACGGTATTTTCAGGTGACCAGGCCGTAGGCGAAATTCTTTCCGGTACACTCTCCCCGGTGCTTAATAAACCCATTGGTACCGCTTTAGTTGCTAGTGGAAGTAACCCCGATACTTTGACCGTGGATATTCGTGGTACACGTTTACCTTTGCAAATAACACCAACCCCATTCTTTAAATAACCAACCCTCGACAATCATGAGCAACGTCCCATCAAATTTACGCTATACCAAAGACCACGAGTGGGTGAAAGTAGACAGCGATGGCACAGTCACCATTGGTATTACTGATTATGCGCAAGCCGCCTTGGGCGACGTTACATTCATCGACCTACCAAAAGTCGGTAAACAACTTGAAGCGTCAGATGTCTTCGGAACAGTCGAATCCGTCAAGGCCGCGTCCGATCTTTACAGCCCCGTCAGCGGCGAGGTCATTGCCATTAATAGCAGTCTCAATGATACGCCCGACTTAGTGAATCGCGAGCCCTACGAAAAAGCCTGGATGATTAAGATAAAACTTAAGAGTGCGAACGAGTTGGATAAACTTCTCGATAGTTCAAGCTACCAATCGTTACTTTAATTCTAGGTGAGCCCGACCCACTCTTGCTCTTTGGGTTAATCTTTGTTCACTCAACCGACTAATGTCTTTTGCGGAAGTCCATGCCACCTTTTCCTGGGATGAAGTTTTGTCTTCTATCCAAAAACGTACCTCGGCTGATGTTTTAAAGTCTCTGGCCCGAGCAGAAAATGGAATTTGCGATCTAGAAGATTTTAAAAACTTTGTCTCGCCCGCCGCCGAACCGTACTTGGAAAATTTAGCACGACTCAGCCATGAGCGCACCGTGCAACGTTTTGGTCGAACCATCCAAATGTTCGCTCCCGTTTACCTATCTAACGAATGCCAAAATATTTGTACCTATTGCGGATTCTCAGCCGGAAATAAAGTTGCCCGACGCACCCTCACCCCGGGTGAAATCTTAAAAGAAGGCGGCGCACTTAAAAAACTAGGTTTCAATCATATCCTCATTTTAACCGGTGAGTCCACCCATGTGGGCGTACCCTACTTTGTTTCAGCTCTCGATTGTCTACGTCCATATTTCTCATCTCTCTCAATGGAAGTACAACCCCTCGACGTAGAAGATTACCAAAAACTTCGAGCACACGGATTAAATTCTGTTTTTGTTTATCAGGAAACTTACCATCGCGAAACTTATAATATCCACCACCCCAAGGGCAGAAAGTCGGACTTCCTATATCGTCTCGATGCTCCCGATCGAATCGGCGAGGCAGGTATCAATAAAATCGGGCTCGGTGCATTATTTGGCTTAGAAGATTGGCGCGCTGAATGTTTCTTCACCGCACTACATTTACAGTGGCTCGAACGTAAACATTGGAAGAGTCGCTTCAGCATCTCCTTCCCTCGCCTGCGTCCACACGAAGGAGACTTACAACCGAAGGTCGAAATGAGCGATCGCCAGCTGGTACAGGCCATCTGCGCGTTTCGACTTTTTAACGGCGAATTAGAATTAACCTTGAGTACGCGTGAAAGCATGGTCTTCCGTGATCACGCTTTCAAATTGGGTATCACCTCTATGAGCGCAGGCTCTCGCACCAACCCTGGCGGTTATGCTGAGGGCAAAGAGGCTTCGCTGGAGCAGTTCGCCATTGAGGACGATCGTACGCCCAACGAATTAGCTGAAATGCTTAAATCTAAGGGGTATGAAACTGTTTGGAAAGATTGGGATATCACTTATGACCAATCCACCACCGCACACTCATGAGCCCGCAACGCGCCTGGATTGATTCCACCCAAACAAAAGAGTGTGCCAATGGCATGCGTCTAAAACTTTCTGAACAAGAAAGCACACACATCGTGCGTAGCCTGCGTTATCGTCGCGGGGACGCCATTATCCTCATCAACGGTGAAGGTCTGGTAATCGATGGAAAAATTGAGTCGGCAGATAGTGCCTGTAGTATTGTTGAAGTTCTTCGTTTTCGCCAAACACCTAAACCTGTACCCGAAATTATTGTGGCACAAAGTATGCCCAAGGGCGGCACGATGGATGACTTAGTTCGCAATGTTTGTGAAGCCGGTGCCTCTGGAATTATCCCACTTGAGTCCGCGCGTTGTGAGGTAAAACTAGATGCTGACCGTGCGAGAACACGCATGCTTCGCTGGCATCAACAAGCAGTAGAAGCCTGCAAGCAGTCGAGCAACCCGTGGTGTACAGAGATTCATGCACCCCAGCCGATTAAAAACTGGTTAGAAAAATTACCGGCCCGAGAAAAAGATGAACTCCGCTTATTGGGTTCACTACAAATCGGTGCAGAGCCGGCGGGAAATTTAAATCTACAAAAAGCCCAAAAAATTACCTGGCTGATCGGACCCGAAGGTGATTTCACTTCCGAAGAAGTTGATCAGGCGATTGCTTGCGGATTTATCGCGGTGACACTCGGACCCAATGTTTTACGCGCCGAAAATGCTGCGTTAGCGAGCGTCGTCATTACCCAAGCCCTAGTTGCAATAAATCAGTCGGGCAGTTAATAGAGCTACGACGGTTATAAAATAAACCCTCAGCGCAGTGAAGACGGGGTCAGATGTTTTATATTTACTGATAAACCAGTGCGAGGCTCCCGCCAAAAGACAGGCCGAAACAGGTATCGGATTGATATTTTCGGGTCTTAAATAAGACAAAACAAAACCCAGAACCGTCGCCGCCATCGGCACTAAACGCCAGTAAATTTGCGGATCACCCGGTCTATAAATGACGGCGTAGGCTGAGGTAAATAAAAACGCTA
The DNA here is from genome assembly GCA_037138415.1 of Opitutia bacterium. Taxonomy (GTDB): domain Bacteria; phylum Verrucomicrobiota; class Verrucomicrobiia; order Opitutales; family UBA953; genus UBA953. The sequence continues at coordinate 8,816 of JBAXIK010000043.1, forward strand.
GGGGTAAAAATTCACCCAGGGTGAGAGTTCCATGATGCCAAATAATATTGGGCAATAAAAAGACTAGTGATACGAGCACCGCGGGCCAACCCAACTCAAAAAAACCAGCGAACGCTTTCTTTTGAAAAGTCAGTAAGACCACTCGAGCTAACCATAATAAGCTTAAATCAACTGCCCCGATTAAAAAATAAGTGGGGCGTGAGACTGTATGAATAATGAGGCCCGGACTTAAGGCCTCCATCGCTAAAAGAGTGAACAATACAAAATCGACGGCCCATAAATTCCTGAAATTTAAGACCGAAAAGAAACGGTTCATTATTTCTTGTTCGACGGAGCTCGAGCGACCACAGCTTTCATCCGACTAAGCATTTCTTGGAGGCGAGAACGCGGACAGCCAAAATTAATGCGTACATGACCCGATCCACCAAAGTCTAGTCCATTACTCAAGCCCACTCCCCCTTTTTCGAATTCCGCATGGGCATTTTCGAATCCCAAGGCAGAAACATCCAACCAAGCCAAGAAACTAGACTGCGGGCGTTGACGTAAAAATACTCCCGGCATCTGTTTTAATTCTTTTTCAATTAAATCTAGATTACCTCGTAAATATTCAATACAGGCCACACGCCATTCTTCGCCGTGATCAAAAGCAGCCTGCGTAGCAGCCAAGCCGAATACATTTTGGTCGAGCGAAAGGCCCTGTAAAATGCGGCGAAACTTCGTCCGCAGACCAGCATCAGCGATTATCGCAAAACCACAAGTAAGCCCTGCAATATTATAGGTTTTACTCGCCGCCATTAAAGTCACCGTGCGGGCTTTGGTATCTTCATCTAAAGCAGCAAAGACGATGTGTTTTGCTGCAGGGTCCAAAATGAGATCGCAGTGAATTTCATCCGAACAAACCATGAGATTATATTTTTTAACAATTGCAGCAATACGCTCTAACTCAGCGCGACTAAACACACGGGCTAAGGGATTGTACGGATTGCAAAGTAATAAAATTTTTGAGGCGGACTGAGAACAGGCTACTTCCAACTTTTCCCAATCAAAAGTCCAATATCCGTCGACCAAAACCATCTCCAACTTTATCGAGGTGCGTTCCGAAATAATGGGGGCGGATAAGAATGGCGGATAAGCTGGAGTAGATGTCACCACTGTCTCACCAGGATTAGTCGTGCAACGGATCGCTCCATGAATACCTGGAACTAAGGAGGTCATGAACGTAATCCACTCAGGCTGAATTTCCCAGCCGTGCCGACGGCGCATATACTTTACGATGGAATGAAAAACTTCGTCGCGTTGTGCGGGATAACCATAAACGCCGTGAGCTGCTCGCGCTTGTAAGGCTTCGACGACTGCGGGTGGTGAAGTAAAATCCATATCCGCAATCCAACTAGGAATGATATCACGTTGCGCATATTTATGCCACTTGGTGCTGTCGGTTCCAGCGCGGTCCGGACAACTATCAAAATTGAAAGCCATACTAGGTATAACCTTGGATTGAACAGCTTAAGGGGCAAACGCAATTTTCTAAGAATGTCATTTCTGGAAAATATAGATATTGGGCTAGCGGATATCCTCTTTCCGCGTGACTGCCTAGTAACGCAAAGGCCTATGGAAAATGAACGGCTTCGCTATCTCTCACGGGCGGGGCTGGATCGTTTAGAATGGATTCGCGACCCGCGGTGCACAGTTTGCGGGCATCCGTATGACGGCTGGATTGAGGGCGAACGAACCTGTCCACACTGTCTACAAATCAAGCCTGCGTACAATCGCGCACTGTGTGCATTCCGGGCCCGAGGATTCGCACGTAGTATTATTCACAAAATAAAATATCAGCAAAGCCCTTGGCTGATTGAAGACCTTGTCGTCGCTGCCTTAGACGACCCACAATTTCGCCGTCACTGCGCCGGATCCATTCTGGTGCCCGTACCCATGCATCATAACAAAAAACGTGAGCGACATTACAATCAGGCAGAACGCATCGCTCACACCCTCGTAAAGTACGCCCCTGGGTGTACATACTTAAGTGCACTGATTAAAATACTGCCTACGGTTTCTCAGACAAAATTAGGGCGAAGCGAGCGACGAACCAATGTCGCCAAGGCATTCGCCCTTAACCCTAGTACAAAATTAAATCTGCAGGCTCGATACGTAGTCGTCGATGACGTCCTCACCACAGGCGCCACCCTCCATGCCTGTGCTCATATTTTACGAAAAGCAGGAATTAAAAACGTCGACGCCCTCGCCCTAGCTCACGGTTAAAAATGAATCTAGAATTGCACGAGATACTTTCATTTCATTTAAAATAAATTCCTCCATGTCTTTAGCCATTGGCGCAGAAAAGGTTCGGGTAAACTGGGGTGCTTTAAATTCTAGTCGGGAAGCGTGAAGGGCCTGGCGAGTAAATCCGCAGTTCTTAGCCAATCGCTCAGTCCAACCATGCTCAATAAATTCAAGATAAAGCGAGTCGTCTCCTCCGTAAATTTTATCTCCCAGAACGGGATAACCCAACCAAAGCGCGTGGGCACGAATTTGATGCTTACGTCCAGTATGCGGCTGAACACGTGCTAAGGTGTAGCCTCCTGCTTTTATGATTGGCTCAAAAAAAGTAGCAGCGGGCAATGTTCCCGGTCCTTCTCTCACGGCGGTTTTGACTACCACCTTACTGGTTTCATCAGGACCAAGTGGTTGATCGACTTGCACGGGATTGGGTAATTCGCCACGCAGTAGCGTGTAATAGGTTTTTGTTACCCAACGTCTTTCCATCGCGGTTTGCGAGAGCGATGCGGCAGTAGCATTTTTCGCGATTAAAATAATTCCGCTGGTCTCACGATCCAGTCGACTCACCAAATGCAT
>JBAXIK010000044.1:0-11596 GCA_037138415.1 Opitutia bacterium
ACGCGTTCGATTTGTTTACGGAATTCTTCGAGTGAAACTTTACCACGGAAACCAGGAATGGAAGAAAGTTTTTCAACGGTTGAAATGCAGAACTCTTCATCTTTACCATTCATGCCTGGCATAACAACACCAGCGGCGGCGCCGAGAGGTCCGAGAACGAGGGTGGTCTTATCACCTACTCCACCGGTGGAAACTTTGGCGATCTTAGGTTGGGACAGACGAGCGAGGTCAATGACGTCACCCGAGAGACGAAGCTCTTCAGCCAACATCGCGGTCTCTTGTGCGGACATCTGACGGAAGAAAATAGCCATCGCTAAAGCAGCTTGTTGCTCGGGAGGCATTTCTGCGTCCATAATCGAGTCGACGATCTGACGTATTTCATCGGCCGTAAATTCACCCCCATCACGCTTCTTCTCAATTAATGCAGTGAAAGTAGGTTTTTCGCGGCGTAGGTGTGTTACAATTTTGTCAGTCATAAGTGTTTTGTATTTAGGTGGTTAGGTTGTACCCCCAGCATGCAGGGATACGGATTTCCCTTAATGAAAGTTTTTCTTGAAAAGTCGAGCCAAAAAGGGCAAGCGGACCCCCTGCCCGCCAAAACCGCCCTAAGAGTGCCTCAATTGGCACCTAGTGACTGAAAATAATTTCTAGAATGTTTCTTAACCTAAATTAAAAAACCACGCGTTAGGGTGTCTTTCTCAAACGTGGTCGTCACCTTGTCACGCAACTCCGGGACGCCCGATTCGGTCCAGGGCGGCGACTCTTGATCGCCGTTTTGTGATTTCGCAAAGTAGAGAAAGAAATAATCCGCGATTTTATTTTTGAGAATCACTGAAGCTAAGCGCGGTCCGGATTCAATATATACACCGACCAATTTTTCTTCAGTGCAGCGCTCAATCCAGTTTTGAAGAAACTGATTTTCATCACCGGCGATGAGCCAAACTTTTATTCCGGCAGATTCATAAGCCTGCAATACGTCAGCCGAGGCCGATTGCTTAAGGCCTACCACAATAGTTAAATGGCGATACTTATCCTGGAATAAGCCTGAGTTGGTTTTTTGGACGGATCTAAAGTGACGATCTAAAATGAAACGGGTCGAACACGATTCATTATTAGGAATACGCGAAGTGAGACTTGGGTTGTCAGCGATGAGAGTATCTACACTGATGGCGATCGCTGGAAAAAGTTTTCTCCACTGATGAACATCGGTGCGAGAGGATTGATTCGAGATGGTGCGAATTGTTTTCTCGGCGTGGACCAATCGGAAGTCGACCGTCGAAGCTAACTTCAAAGCAACGAGTGTACGGTGACGAGTAATCCAATGATTAAAAATCAGATTCAGGTCATTGGCTTCATCGGCCAACACACCAGAGGTAACAGTGATACCATTTTGACGTAATAAATCCAAGCCTTTGCCAGCGTGAGCTGGATTCGGATCGGTGGCACCGACGACCACATGTCGAATGCCTGAAGCGATAATTGCGTTAACACACGGAGGTGTGAGACCGTGTGTGCAGCAAGGTTCGAGAGTAACGTAAAGAACCGCGCTCGGCTTTGGTGGTCGCCCTAAACTTTTGAGAGCGACGACTTCAGCGTGCGCTTCGCCAGCTTTCGCGTGGTAGCCGATGGCGACGACTTTTTCATCTTCAACAATGAGCGCACCCACCATCGGATTAGGATGTGTGGCGCCCCACCCTCGGCGTGCCATCTCGAGAGCTTGACGCATCCACAAGACATCAGCCGATGTAGCATTCACTTTATCGATTGCGCTTACGTGGCGCAGCTGTCTTCGCGCCACCAGGAGTCAAGATGGGCTCAGAGAAATATCGGAAACCTTCGAGTTTACGGCGCTCGATGGGACGACCTAAAAGCTGTTCGATTTGGTGCATGCTGTGCAATTCATCGGGTGAGAAAAGGGTGAACGCTTCGCCTTCGGCGGCAGCACGTCCGGTCCGTCCGATACGGTGAACATAATCTTCTGGATGTTCTGGGACGTTGTAATTGATGACGTGCGTCACGCCGGTGATATCAAGTCCGCGTGAGGCAATATCGGTCGCGACTAAAATAGTATACTTACCGGACTTAAAACCTTTGAGGGCTTCGGTACGTTCGGTTTGCGAGCGGTCAGCGTGCATCGTAGCGACGGGCGTACCGTGACCTTCGATCCATTCGGTAATACGATCCGCATCGCGTTTAGTGCGGGTGAAGACGATGACTGATTTAAATTCACTCTTCTTAAGAAGCTCGATTAACAAATCGTACTTTTGAAAAACATCGACGGGGTAAATCGCGTGATCGACGGTTTCGGCGGCAGTGGAGCCAGTACGTACGTCGATTGTGATCGGATCGCGCAGTGCCCAGTTAGCAATTTTACCGATACGTTCGTCGACGGTGGCGGAGAAAAGTAAGGTCTGACGCTCTTTAGGACAGAAGCGGATGATGCGAGTGACGTCTTCGATGAATCCCATATCAAGCATGCGATCCACTTCATCTAAGATAACTACTTGAATGGAGCTAAGATCTAAAATCTTTTGTTCGTGGAGATCGAGGAGACGACCCGGGGTGGCGATCACGACATCAACGCCTTCGCTGAGTGCTTTCACTTGAGCACCGTACCCTACTCCACCGTAAAGGAGAGCGGTTTTAGTGCCGAGGTATTTACCGTACTTCTGAAAATTTTCGTCCACTTGAACGGCCAGTTCGCGAGTGGGAACCAGAACGAGGCAGCGAGGCTTGCCGGCGGCGGGTCCGAGACGGGCGATCGTTGGTAAAGCGAAGGCGGCGGTTTTTCCGGTGCCAGTTTGAGCGGCGCCGATGAGATCGCGCCCCGAGAGAATGATTGGGATGGCCTGAGCCTGGATGGGCGTGGGGGTAACATAGCCCGCATCGGCAAGTGAGCGTGTGACAGGCTCGGGTAGGCCAATTTCGGTAAAGGTGGACATTGTTAACACATAGAAAGGCGGTGATGTTGAGAAAGGGGAAGAACAAACGATAAAAACTTCGAGGCGGACGGAGAAAACCTATCAATTCGTCAGAGATTGACAGGTGCGGTCAATTTGCGTGCATTAGATACCTTCCCGTTAAGGGTGAATGGTGGTTGTAGCTCAGTTGGTTAGAGCACCGGTTTGTGGTACCGGGGGTCGGGGGTTCAAGTCCCCTCAATCACCCCACTTTCAAAAAAGGGGTCAGGCTACGTCAGCGTAGTCTGACCCTGTTAATGGGGTCAGACACCGTTAATGGTGCCTGACCCTCTTATTTTATTTGGAGCGTGGGAGTTCTTCGACAAAGCCGATCAGGTGTTTGCGGGCTTTCGGCAACCACTTCACGTGCAGCAATAATTGAGTCTTATCCTTTTCGCTTTTGATAATGAAGCGGTGATCGAGCGTGTGCTTTTTTCCGAAATGAAGAATACGCTTCATAGCAAAGTTCCGCTCTCTGTATAAGATCAGATGGCCAGAGACGTCGGAATGATCGAAGAAGTCTTCAATATTTGTATCCTCACCATTCAGGATTTTAGGCAACGAGGTGAGGATTTGTAAGTCAGCTAAGGCCGAACCCATATCATCAAACGAAACGCATGAGCGAGAGGACTCGATTGCAGAATCAGTAATAATAAGCTCTTTATCCAGAAAGAGACGAAGGGATAAAAAGAACATCGGAATGTTTTTAAGATTTTCTGGCTCTTCTGGCTCCTGGCTTTTAGATAATGGAAACTTGGTTAGGTAGCGCTTAAGCTTCTGGAGCAGACAAGTCACAAGGTGCTTATCGCCAACGCGGTATTCGATAATGAGGAACTGGGTACCGGGATCGACTCCGTTAAGTTCAAGGGATTCCTTGATGGTTGAACCATTGAGGATAAAGCGGATTTCTCCGACTTGGTCTAGTCCGGCGATACTGAACTTATCAAATTTATCGTCCGAGACTAAGAAGCAGTTATTGAGTTTAGGATCCCCTTCGACCAACTCACTGACGCGTTGACGGAGAGTAAACGCGCTCAAAGAGCTGATGAATAGGATGGATTCGATTTTGTGGCGGGTAGGTACGGATTGGTTAGGCATGGGTGGAAAGTCAGATCGGGGCTATCAAGAAATGAATGGCCCTACATAAAGGGGGCTCCCGTTCTCGCAAAAACTGCGAGGGCGAAAATTTCGCCGGTTTTGTTAGAATTTTGCCAAAAACAAGTCATCCCGCTGCCGGGTAATGATTTTTCGAGACTGAATAATCCCTGGGTAAACGGGGATGTGACTGAACTCCTTAATTAATAAGGGAAATATTACAGTAGCACTCTATTAGAAAAAAAGCAAGGAAAAAATTCCGTCACCCACACTTTTTCTGTCATAGGAAACTGGATTTAAGCTACGCTTAAACTTCTAGAAAACTATCGAAAAATTATTTTGCGCTGCGGGAAGCGAAATAAGATTCGAGAGCATCGCGGATGACTTTTTCGACCTCGGCATCTTTTTGTTTCACTTCGGCATCGATGGCGGGGTCCCCTACTTGGGATCCACGGCGGAATAACTTATCTCCTCCGATATTAAGTTTTTGAGCGTAGTAAGTAACGTAGCGAACTTGGAATTTATAGCCCGAGGGATAGTTCTCCAATTTTAAGGTGACGCGTTCGACGGGGTAATCGGGGCGGAGCTCCAATAAGGCAGCGCGGACAGCTTTGATGGCCTCGGAGGATTCGCACTTAATCCGGCTATCCATGAAACGAGCGTCGTCGAAGCCCGCTTCCATGTCGAAATACACACCCGAGCGCAGGCCGTTAAAGCCCGAGCCTGGGATGCCTGCGAAGAGGACGCCCATGGTAACGGTGGTGATCAGGAAGAAAACGACCCAGATGAAGACTGGGGAGGTTTCTTTTTGGAGTTTAACGCGAGCCATGGACCCAACCTAGGGTCTACCCCCTCCCCCGCAACCCACAAAAAAAGGGGTCAGACTACGTCGGCGTAGTCTGACCCCTTTTTTTCAGAACCGTTTAGGCTCAGTGGTCGTGTTGGTCGCCACCGGGCGCAGACTTCGAATCCTCAGGAAGGTCTGTGATGAGACATTCCGTGGTGAGTAAGAGTCCGGCTACAGAAGCAGCGTTGATGATCGCGGTACGGGTGACCTTAGTTGGGTCGACAACGCCACCAGCCACGAGATCTTGGTATTCACCGGTAGCTACGTTATAACCGTTAGCACCTTTGTGTTTAAGAAGAACTTCTTGGACGATGTGTGAACCTTCAACACCGGCGTTAGCGCAGAGAGTACGGAGAGGTTCTTCGATTGCCTTACGGACAATTTGAGCACCAATCTTTTCGTCGTCGATGAGCGTGTTGATGACAGCGTCGATTGCCTTAACGGTACGGAGCAGAGCTACGCCGCCGCCAGGAACGATACCTTCTTGAACAGCAGCGCGAGTGGCGTGCAAGGCGTCGTCGACGCGATCTTTTTTCTCCTTCAATTCGGCTTCGGTTGCAGCACCCACGTGGATGACGGCGACGCCACCTGCGAGTTTTGCGAGACGCTCTTGGAGTTTTTCTTTATCGTAATCGGAAGAAGTTTCTTCGATTTGACGACGGATAAGTTTCACGCGGCCTTGGATGTCGGCAGATTTACCAGCCCCTTGGATGATAGTGGTGTTTTCTTTGTCGGCCACGATACGTTTGGCGCGACCGAGGTCGGCGACTTTAACGGACTCGAGTTTGATACCGAGATCTTCGGTGATGAAACGTCCACCCGTTAACACAGCGATATCTTCCATCATCGCTTTACGACGATCGCCAAAGCCGGGGGCTTTGACGGCACAGACATTGATGGTACCACGGAGGCGATTAACAACGAGAGTAGCGAGGGCTTCGCCTTCAACTTCTTCGGAGATGATTAGGAGAGGCTTGCTGGATTTCGCGACTTCTTGGAGTAGAGGAAGGAGGTCCTTCATCGAGCTGATTTTCTTTTCGAAGAGTAGAACGTAAACGTCTTCAAGAACGGCTTCGAGGGTTTCTGCGTTGGTGGCGAAATAAGGTGAGAGGTAACCTTTGTCGAATTGCATACCTTCAACAACGTCGAGCGTCGTTTCGATGGTCTTCGCTTCTTCAACTGTGATCGTACCATCTTTGCCTACGCGATCCATGGCTTCGGCAATGATATCACCGATGGATGAATCCCAGTTAGCGGAAACGGTCGCAACCTGCTTAATTTCTTCGCGGGTTTTGATTTTCTTAGAGATGTTAGCGAGTTCTTTAACAATCGCTTCGGTGGCTTTATCGATACCACGCTTTACGAAGATCGGGTTAGCACCCGCGGCGACGAAGCGAAGACCTTCTTTATAGATGGCTTCAGCGAGAACGGTGGCGGTGGTCGTGCCATCCCCTGCTTTATCAGCAGTTTTGGAGGCTACTTCACGAACCATTTGGGCACCCATGTTTTCGTAGGGGTCGCTCAATTCGATTTCCTTAGCAACGGTAACACCGTCTTTCGTTACTTTAGGAGCGCCGAACTTTTTATCGATCATCACATTACGGCCTTTCGGTCCGAGGGTGACTTTCACCGCGCGGGCGAGAATGGTGACACCGTTCAACACCTTACGGCGGGCGGCTTCATCGAACAGGATTTGTTTTTTGGACATAGGATTTTATTTAGAAAGAGTGAGAGAAATAATTATTCGATAATCGCGAGGATTTCGTTTTCGGAGAGGAGCAAGTAAGTGTCGTCGTTGAGTTTCACTTCCGAGCCGGCGTATTTTCCGATGAGAACTTTGTCGCCCACTTGAACGGAGAAAGGAATCTTCTTGCCGTCTTTGTCGAGCGCACCGGTGCCGAGGGCAATGACGCGAGCTTCTTGTGGTTTTTCTTTGGCAGAATCAGGGATGATGATGCCACCCTTGATTTCTTCGCCTTCCTCGATGCGTTGAACGAGAACGCGATCAGCGAGAGGCTTTACTTTGAGTTTGGAGTTTTTGGACATAGGTTTTGGTAAGGTTAGGTTGCCCGTACTGGGCGAACTGCGTATTGCAGAAGGAATGCCAAAACGATTTTTGGCGGGTTTAGCAATAGTTTACATGGTTTTTTTGGGGGTTACGCAGGATTACTTCCCTAAACTGACCTTAATCTGTCACGCACCTTCGTGACAGGGTGTCACAAGGCAAATCGGGTCTGTCCCAATGCTTAGGAGATATCGCCGGCCTGCCCGCCTTCGGGCTCTTTAATCTGATCACCCCAGCCCAGAATTCGGGCCTGGGCGCCGTGGTGTTCGGCCCTGGTTTTATCTCCACGCTCCATCCAAATTCTGGAGAGCGAGGTATGAATATGAATATCTTTCGGTTTTAAGTTTAAAGCCGTTTCGCCTGCTTGCAATGCGTCATCGAACTGACGTTGGGCAAAATGAACTTCGGCTTTGGCCAGCCAGGCTTCAAAAAAATCGGGAGCGAGGGCGACCGCCTCATTCAATTTAGTCAGTGCCCCGGCTTCGTCCCCCACGGCGAAATCGAAGGCCGCATCGTTGGTCAGAGTTTGCGCACGTTCATGGGGACCAGAAGAAGACATACCTCACTGTTATATGAAACAATAATTGTAGCAAGAAAGGGTTTAGCACTTGGAAAATTAGGTAAGTCAGACAGTGTTAAGTCGAAATGGATTCACGATATAACGACTTAGCTAAGGTCCTCTGCGGATTCTCCATCGACCTCAAAAAAGGTCAGAAGGTCCTGCTCGACGTGGCCGACGTGCCCGAAGAATTTATAGTGGCGCTCATCCGTGCTGCCCGGGCCCGCGGTGCAGTGCCCTTGGTGAATTTACAAAAACCCCGGATCAATCGCGAGCTCGTGCGCTACGGTGTCACCGAACAATTTAAATTAAGTAACGAGTTTGAGTTAGCCCGCATGAAGAAGATGGATGCTTACATTGCCGTGCGTGGGGCTGATAATATTTTTGAGTCGAGTGATATCCCCTCTGCCTTAGCCAAAGCTCACGCCCAAGCGATGCAGCCGACTCTCGATTGGAGAGTAAATAAAACTAAATGGGTCGTGTTGCGTTGGCCCACCGCGTCGATGGCTCAACAAGCAAAGATGAGCACCGAGGCGTTTGCTGATTTCTTTTTCAAAGTTTGCACCTTAGATTATTCACGCATGACAGCGGGCATGGATGCGCTGAGCGAAGTGATGATGAAGACCAAGGATGTTCATCTTACTTCACCAGGTACCGATTTACGTTTCTCGATCAAAGGAATGAATGCCATTCCCTGCGGTGGTACCCACAACATTCCCGATGGCGAAGTATTTACGGCACCGATTAAAGATTCGGTTGAAGGGGTGATTCAGTACAATGCGCCGACTATTTACCAAGGCGTGTCATTTGAAAATATTCGCCTGGTTTTCAAAAAAGGAAAAATTGTTGAGGCGACATCCAATAATACCAAACGCCTTAATGCAATTTTAGATACCGATGCGGGGGCCCGTTATATTGGTGAATTCGCGATTGGATTTAATCCACACATTCTCCATCCCATGCAGGATATTCTCTTTGATGAGAAGATTGCGGGGTCGTTCCACTTTACGCCAGGCATGTGCTATGAATCGACCGATAACGGCAATCAGTCGTCGATTCACTGGGATATGGTTTGTATTCAGCGTCCTGAGTATGGTGGCGGAGAAATTAGATTTGACGGTCAGGTCATTCGTAAGGATGGACTCTTCGTCCCTAAATCCTTACAAAAATTGAATCCCGACTACCTTTTGGGAAAAAAACGCTAATGCCTCCCAAAATTAAACCAGCCCACAAGCCATCACCGGGTTCGATCAAACATAAACCGCAGACACGAAAAGTTTCTCCGAAAGTTCTTCGTCCAGCTCGCGAAGAGAAAAAGACTTCTCGCAGTGGGGTTAAACGTGCACCCGTTCAGCCAACGGCGGAACACGAAATCCATAACGTAAAGCTCGAGGCTGAGGTATCACCCGCACGTGCCGACAAAATACTTTCTGGATTACTCAGCGGGATCAGTCGCTCACGCGTGCAGAAGGCACTTGATTTAGGATTAATCACTCGCGATGGCGTAGCGATTGATCGTCGCACCGTTTTAAATCCTTTAGACAGTCTCACCGTTGCCCTGCCCGCCCCGGAAGAGCCCTCCGCAAGCGCGGTGAAAATGAATTTAGAAGTCATTTACGAAGACGCTCATATTATTGCGATTAATAAGCCGAGCGGATTGCTCACCCACCCTGTACAAGGATCGGATGAACTTTCTGTCGTGCATGGTTTACTCCATCATACCAAAGGTAAATTAGCCCCTGCTGGTGGTGCTCCACGTCCAGGCGTGGTGCATCGTCTCGACCGTGAAACCTCCGGCGTGATTGTTTTAGCAAAAACCGACAAAGCGTATCACAACTTAGTAGAACAATTCGGTGAACGTACGGCGAAAAAAGAATATTTAGCGCTCGTGGATAAAAGTCCGCGTCTGCTTGGTGGACAAGTGAACGCGAATATTGATCGTCACCGCACTGTGCGTGTACGCATGGCCGTGCGTGAAGATGGACGTCACGAAGCGATTACCGATTGGCGCGTAGAAGAAAAGTACGGTCCGCACGCCGCGTTAATTAGAGCTTATCCGCAGACTGGCCGCACTCACCAGATTCGGGTGCACTTGGCGCACATTGGGCATTCAATTTTAGGTGATCGCACGTATGGTAAATTTGATGTGCCTACTTATGATAACTGGCCAATGCCACGCGTCATGCTGCATGCGCACAAACTCACTTTGAAGCATCCACAGACAGGAAAAACAATGACCTTTTCCGTCGAGCCACCTAAAGATTTTAAGACCCTGCAAACGTGGCTAAAGAATAAGTTTGGGGTACGTGCTTTTTCAGCTGTCTAAAAATCAGTGAGCTGAACCGTGGTGGCCATCGCACTTGCGGTATTCAGGCATGTCGGGCTCAACGTGTACAAGTACTGATACCACTTCGGGGTGGAGACGTAAAATATCTGATTTAACCTGTCCAGCAATCGCATGACCTTGGGCGACGGTTGCTAGTTCATCGACTTGTAAATGAAAGTCTATTTCGAAGCGATCACCTACGCGGCGAGCGCGGAAGGCGTGGAATCCTTTTGTTCCAGGCACGGCGAGAATGTGTTCGCTCAAATCTTTTAGAATTTTTTCTTCCGGTGCGGTGTCGATTAAATCAGCGCAGGCGGACTTAAATAATTTGATACCCTCGGCACCGAGCCAGCCCGCGAGCACCAGTCCAATTACTTTATCAATGGCAACCCACTCTGGACGGGTGTTTGCGATGACGACAGCAATTAAGGCGAGTAAGGAAGCGATGGCATCTGCGCGATGATCAGCGGCATTCGCCATCAATAAGCGCGAGCCCAGTTTCTCGGCCTGGCGTCGAGCAAACTGATAAAAAGTTTCTTTAATAATGAGTGCAATACCTGCAACCCATGCAGCGATGAAGTCAGGAGGCGGAGTCTTTTCTAATTTAACAAGACCAGTTAGCGAATGCCAGGCGAGCCCGATACAGAAACTCAGAACTAAAGTAGAAATAAAAAGAGTCGCGAGGGTTGAGAATCGGTAATGTCCGTAGGGGTGATCATCATCTTTAGGTAAGTGTGCGAAACGAATACCGATGATGGCGGCGATGTCGCCCGCAATGTCGGTGAGCGAGTGAATACCATCCGCAATCAGGGCGTGGGAATTTGCGATAACGCCTACGCTACATTTTACGCTAGCGAGAACGATGTTTACGCAGAGGCTCAGTATAACGGTGAAAATCCCCTCTTGTTTGACGGTCGACATTACTTAGTAGAATTTTGTTTTATTAATTCGGCTTCGCTTTGCCAATCAATTTTGGTGAGCTCAACGGATTGCACGGCAGATTTTTTAGATAATTCTTTAATTAAATCATTCAATTTACTCCAGTCTTTGGCCTGATGGGTTTTAATCCAGTTGTTTAATTTAAGAGTGACTAGGTCATGACGATTTTCAACGAGAGTAGCAATATCACCGTAATCATTGGTCACATCGGCCGCCGAATAACCTTTGCGGAGCTTGATGGTTAAACGATCGGCGAATGAAAAAGTATAGTGAGTCACTGGACCCGCTTCGGCGAGTGGCGTACCTGGGGCGTAAGTTTCGGTAACAAACAAATACTCTTGAGGAAGTTCATTGCCCTCGGCGTTATAGTGTCGACGGCCACCGGTCACAATCGAACGTACTTTTGAACCATCGGAAAGTGTCTCAATAGACTCGAACAAAACATAATGTCCGTAGAACCCCTTTTGGGTGACGGCAAAATCGTACATCATGCCGGGGAGGCTAAGTGATTCGCGGACGCGATGTTTCTCGGTTCGGGCGGGCTCGCTCTGAGTTTTAATAGTCCATAGCAAACCAGCCCCGATAAGTGCACCGAGCATGAAGATTAGCCAACGATCGCGCTGTCCCATGTCTGGATATTCAGTGATGTTGGACATTCGGCAAGGAGAAGCCGTTCACAGACGTGGCTTTGGCATTGGAAAATTAAATTAAATCGTCAATTTAATGACATGTTAGAAGCCTCAGTTGAAACACGAGTTCGCTTTGCGGAGACCGACGCGATGGGTGTCACCTACCATGGTAATTA
>JBAXIK010000045.1:0-11500 GCA_037138415.1 Opitutia bacterium
GACTAAATCACCGTCTCCCGCAGCGACGGCGGAAACTCCTGCTGTGGTCGAAGAACCTGCTACGACCGAAATGCCCCAAACTGGCGTGACTTATAAAGTGGTGCGTGGTGATTCCGTGACGCGTATTGCGAAGAAATTTAATTCCAAAACAGAGTGGATCTTACAGGCGAATAAATTACCTAACGCCGCTGCGCTGAAGGCCGACGTCGAAATTTTCGTTCCCCAAGCGGAAACTCCTGCTCAATAATTTTACATGGCAACTCCTCCCAAAAAATCGCTCGGTCGCGGACTCGGTTCTCTCATCGGTGCTGGTATCACTAAACCCAACACTGAAGCCGCTCCGGTCGCTCCTCCTACGCCTGCACCTTCTGCACCTGGACTCACTTTAACCGAAATCTTACTGACTCAAATTGTCCCTAACCCCCGTCAGCCTCGTCGTGAATTCGACGAAGCCAGCGTGAAGGAATTAGCCGAATCTATTAGGTCTGAAGGCCTTTTACAGCCGGTGGTAGTTCGTAAAACTAAAGACGGCTTTGAATTGATTGCGGGTGAGCGTCGTTTTCGTGCCTTTAAGTTACTCGGACAAAAAACCATTACTGCCCGACTCCTCGAAGCGAGCGATGCGTCGAGTGCAGTTCTCGCTTTAGTCGAAAATTTACAACGCGCGGATTTAAATCCGATTGATGAAGCTCTCGGTATTGCCTCGCTGATGCGCGATTTTTCGCTGACTCAAGAAGCTGTTTCTGACCGACTTGGAAAACCTCGTGCGACTGTAGCAAACTCAGTACGCTTACTTTCACTGGATCGTGAAATCCAAGGTTACTTATCAAAAGGACAAATCTCCGCTGGTCATGCCAAGGTTTTACTCGCGATTGAAAATCTTGCCCATCGCATTCAAGCCACTCGGAAAGTAGTGGAGGACGGTTTATCGGTACGTGCTACTGAATCGCTCGTTAAAACTTTTGTTACTGATAAAAAGAAAGTTCATCGCGACAAAGAAAAAACCGTCGTGGAAGACGTTCAAAAGAAAATCGCTTCACATTTATCCGCTAAAGTACAAGTCACTCGTAAGGGCAAAAAAGGAACTATCATTATTAGTTATGAAGGGGATGATGACTTAGCGCGCCTGCTCGAGAAATTCGGTATTCGACTCTAAGCTCGACCCAACAAAAAGCCCGTGAAAACGGGCTTTTTATTTGATTAGGTTTATGCGAATTACCCGCGCCAGACGCGTAATAATGCATCAGCCATATCCGACGGAGTTGCCGCAACTGAGATACCACATTCTTGGAATATCTTAATTTTTGCTTCCGCAGTATCTTCAGCTCCACCAATCACAGCACCCGCATGACCCATGCGTCGACCCGCAGGTGCGGTAGCACCAGCGATAAATCCAGCGACAGGCTTCTTGCAGTTGGCTTTGATCCAGCGTGCGGCTTCGACTTCGGCACTGCCACCGATTTCGCCAATCATAATAATCGCTTCGGTTTCAGGATCTTCGTTGAAGAGTTTAATCACATCGAGGTGTGAGGTGCCATTGACGGGGTCGCCACCAATACCGACGCAGGTGGATTGTCCGTGTCCTTTGCAAGTGAGTTGCCAAACGGCTTCGTAGGTGAGGGTGCCTGAGCGGGAAACGACACCGACTTTTCCGCGCTTGTGAATGTAGCCAGGGGCGATGCCGATGCGGCAGCCACCGTGGGATTTATCACCGCGTCCAGGGGTTACTACGCCTGGGCAGTTAGGTCCGATTAAGCGTGTGCGGCGGCCCTGCATGGCGCGTTTAGCACGAACCATGTCACGTACGGGAATACCTTCGGTGATGGCGACAGCGAGGTCGAGATCCGCATCAAAGCACTCAAGAATAGCGTCCGCAGCAAAGGGAGGAGGTACGAAAATCGCTGAAACGGTGGCGCCTGTTTGTTTAGCAGCCTCGGCAACGGTATTAAAAATAGGAACCTTCACGCCGTTGTGTTCGAAGACCTGTCCGCCTTTACCTGGGGTGACGCCGGCGACGATTTGCGAACCGTAGTCGATGGAAAGTCTTGCATGGCGACCACCAAAATCTCCGGTGATACCTTGAACTAAGACGCGTGTTTTTTCGTGAACGAGAATAGACATTTTAAAGAGTAATTATTTTTGGTTAACGAGTTTCACGATTTTCTGTGCGGCGTCGGCCATCGTATCGCCCGATACAATCGTCAGTCCGCTATTCGCGAGGGTGGCTTTGCCTGCTTCGACGTTGTTACCTTCGAGACGAACCACGAGAGGAAGTTTGAGTCCGGTTTCCTTTACCGCTTCAACGATTCCGGTAGCGATGACGTTGCAGTCCATAATACCACCGAAAATATTGACCATAATGCCCTTAACGTTGGCATCGCCTAAGATGATTTTAAAGGCAGCAGTGACTTGTTCTTTGCTCGCACCGCCACCGACGTCGAGGAAGTTAGCGGGGCTGCCGCCGAAGTGTTGGATGATGTCCATGGTCGACATCGCTAAGCCAGCGCCGTTGACCAAGCAGGCTATATTTCCGTCGAGGGCGATGTAAGACAGGCCAAATTTAGAAGCTTCAATCTCTTTATGATCCTCTTCGTTTAAATCGCGCAGTGCAACGATGTCGGGGTGTCTAAAGAGCGCGTTATCATCGAACGAAACTTTGGCATCGAGTGCTAAGAGTTTTCCTTCTTGGGTCACGAGGAGGGGATTCACTTCGACCATCGCACAATCTTTATCCCAGTAGAATTGATAAAGTTTGGTCACCAACGCGACGCACTGTTTGAATAATTCGCCTGTAAAACCGAGGGCAAAAGCAATTTGGCGAGCTTGAAACGCTTGAATGCCGACGGCGGGGTCGATTTGAACTTTGAAAATTTTCTCGGGCGTATGGTGGGCGACGTGTTCGATTTCCATGCCGCCTTCGGTGGAAGCCACGATGACAGGGCAAGAGGTCGCGCGATCGAGAAGGATAGCTAAATAATATTCATCATCACGTCCATCGGGACGTTTTCCGAGGTTAGCAGCTTCGGTGAAATAGAGAGTTTGAACTTTGCGACCTTCGGGACCCGTTTGTGCGGTGACTAAAGTATTACCGAGCATCGCCTTGGCATTCTCGATGGCTTTTTCTTTAGTGGGCGAGAATTTTACGCCGCCCTTGAATCCGTTGGTGAAAGTGCCCTTACCGCGTCCACCTGCGTGGATTTGCGATTTAACCATGATACCGGCAGAGGTATTGATTTTGCTGAGGGCTGCTTCGAAATCTTGAGCGGAGCTGACGGCTGTACCTTTAGGGGTAGCGACGCCGAACTTCTCAAAAAGTTCCTTAGCTTGGTATTCGTGAATATTCATAAATTAAAAATGATTACACTGGGTTAGTGAATCGAGTAAGTCGATGTCCCCTGGATTAATTTCCAGTGAGTTCGGATTCTTTGGTTTTCAGAGCTTTTTCGATTTCCTTGGCCCAATTGTCGGTCTGGGTCTGAATTTCTTTTTCGATGCGCTTCAAATCATCATCCGTCACGACTTTATCTTTATTTCCTTTTTTGGCGATTTCGAGAGCGTCGCGACGGGCATTGCGTAGACGGACTTTGCCTTCTTCGGCCATCCGATGAGCGACTTTCGCCATTTCTTGGCGACGTTCACCCGAAAGTTCGGGCACGGGGCATCTTAAAAAGTTACCTTGAGGGACGGGATTGATGCCGATGTTGGCGGACTGAATCGCTTTACGGATATCGTCCATCACCGCTTTATCAAAGGGCTGAACGACGATGGAGCGGGCATCGGGGGTGGTGATTGCCGCCATGTCTTTGACCCGTTGGGTCATGCCATAAGATTCGATATGAACCTGGATGTTTTCAACCATTTGAGGTGAAGCTTTGCCGGTGTGTAATGAATTAAATTCATTCACTGTCCACTCGACTGCTTTTTTCATGCCGAGTGTGCCGTCGCTAATAATTTTTTTGATATCCATAAATTTATCCTACGAATGTTCCCACCGCTTCGCCCATGATTACCTTTTTAACGGCGCCACGATCCGACATGGAAAAGACGATGATAGGAAGTTTGTTCGCTTCACAGAGCGAGAACGCTTCAGCATCCATCACGCCTAATCGTTGGGTGAGTGCGTCTTGGTAGGTGATGTGAGTAAAACGTTTTGCGTCTTTATGTTTATGCGGATCTTTGTCGTAGATGCCGTCCACTTTGGTGGCTTTAAGAATCGCATCAGCACCGATTTCATTGGCTCGAAGTGCTGCCGCGTAATCGGTCGTGCAATAAGGATTTCCGGTGCCAGCGACGAAAATTAAAATGCGACCCTGTTCGAGGTGGCGAGTGGCGCGACGTTGAATAAAAGGTTCTGCGATACGATCCATCGGGATCGCCGTCATGACGCGAACATCAAGTCCGGATTTTTCTAAACGATCCATGAGGGCGAGACCGTTGATGACGGTGGAGAGCATGCCCATGTTATCGCCTGTGGTGCGATCGGTGCCATTCGAACGTGCACCGGCGAGACCTCTAAAAATATTTCCGCCACCGACAACGACGGCCACTTGGGTACCAATATCTTTCAAAGATTTTAATTCGTCGGCTAAACGGTCGAGGACGTCGCTATCGATAGTCTGTCCAGTTTGGTCGTTGCGAAGGGCCTCCCCGCTAATCTTTAGGACTACTCGGCGATACTTCGGCTGGTTGGGGGAAGTTGCGGGCATATAGGGGAGATGTACGAGAGAGCCGTTCTCGTCAATCTTCGCCTTGTCACGCTTGACTTTCTACCCCCAAAAGCACTTTAGTGCGGGTCTGCAGTCCGATGGTGTAACGGTAGCACAGGAAATTTTGGTTTTCCTTGTCCAGGTTCGAATCCTGGTCGGACTACAGATAATTTTAGACCCCGACTTTGGGTCACAAGGCTATAAACGAAAGAACCCCGATCTCCGGGGCTCTTCTGTTTAAGTTGGCAAGACTTGGTCTTACGCGCGGCCGAGGTATTCTTTATTCTCGGTACTGACCTTGATCATCTCGCCTTCTTTGATGAAGAGGGGAACGTTTACGTTGAGTCCGTTTTCACAGACGACGGTTTTTTGAACGTTACCAGCAGTATCCCCTTTAACCGCGGGAGGAGCTTCAAGGACCTTAACGGTTACCGATGGAGGAAGGTCGACCGTGATAGGGCGGTCCTCAACGAAGAGTACCATGTAAGAAAGTCCAGGAATGAGGAACTCTTTCGATTCTTCGAGGGAGGATTCGGAAATGTAAAACTCTTCGAACGTGTTAGGATCGGAGAAAACATAGTTGCCGTCAGCTTGGTAGGAAAGCTCGAGGGATTTATTCGAATTTTCGAAAACATCGAAACTGACTCCAATGCCGCAACGTACAGGAATTTTGGCACCAGTTTTGATGGAGCGAAGTTCCATTTGAACGTAGGATGCGTTGTTCGGAGGAGTGCGAACGAGACATTCGAGAACGATACAGAGCTCACCGTTGTAGCTCATGATATTTTTCTTTTTAATACGATTTACTTGAAGAGTGGCCATAAGTTGAAAGTCGAAGGCAAGCCGTTACACTGGGGACGGTCAAGCCGGAGTTATCAAATTTAAGTTAAAGTAAGAATAGGACGCTTTTACGGCCCTATTTATTGGATGATAAAGACCGTTCCACCAATTTGATTAATCGTAGCTGCACCCGCCGCATCGGCCGTCTCGGTGGTACTTCCCGAACTCGCGGGTACCGCTGTGCCGCATAAGAGATTTTTGAATGCACTGTAAAAACTTTTGAGTTCAGCTTTGGAACTGACGCCATCTCTATAGTTTTTGCATGGGTCGTGGTAGGGTAAGTTTTGACGACTAATCCAGAAGTCGGACCAGAGGTTAAATTAGTGATCTTGGATTCGAGCGCCGAGAGTTGGCTGGGAATTGGTAACTTGGTGGCGTCGCTCGAATTGAGTCCACGATTTTCAGAATTGGCTGCACTCGCACGGTTGGCACGATCCGCAACATCGGCCGACCCAGGCGTACGTGTGTTGTAGATGCGGAGTTGTTGATTAGAGTTCGACATATCAATGACGACTTCCGTCACAATAAATGTGCCAGTGGTATATTCTTGGAATGAAACCGATAAAACGTGGTCGGCTCGACCATAGAACGATAGGTCTGTACCCGAAACTTCGATACCGAAGATGCCGCCGTTGGGCACAGCCTTTTTCTTCATAGTTAAAGCGGAGGCCTGTGGGATGGAGGCGAGAATGGTCAGAGCTATTGCGGTAAATAGAAATTTTCTCATAGTCTTAATTCTTTACGCGGGTCGGTTCCGAGGCAAGATTACATCCCGATGCTGAGTTGCAAAAATCTAACTGTGCAGGCTGGTCCCAATGGTCCTCTGATCTTAGACCACGCCACCGCTCGCTTTTTGCCCAATGGACTAAACGCAGTGATTGGGCCCTCAGGTTGCGGAAAAACCACGCTGATGAAGGCGATTTTAGGTATTTTACCGTCAACCGGTGAGGCCTACTTAAATGAAGAAGTGATTCGCTGCACCGAAGACCTAATCGGTAAGGTCGGCTTTGCTCCACAATTCACCACCGCTCAGCCTCAACTCACCGTTAAAGAATCGCTGCTCTACGCGCTTGAATTAGCTGTTCCCGATTCTGCAGAAAGAAATCGCCGTTTGGCTTCCGTTCTCGATGTAACCGGCCTCGCTGTTCACCAAGACAAGCGCGTCTCATCACTTTCCGGTGGTCAGCTCCGAAGACTTTCATTGGGCTTAGAGCTCACTTTGGATCCGGTATGTATGGTTTGCGATGAGGTGACCTCGGGCCTCGATCCCCAATCGGAAGACCAAATCCTCGCGCTGCTTCGTCAGTTGGTTGAATCGCGCGGTAAAAGTTTTGTCTGCATCATTCACAATTTAGGAAAACTCAATCAGTTCGATTGGGTCACGGTGGTTTATCAAGGTGACGTTATTTTCCAAGGTTCGCCTTCGTCGCTCTTAACCTATTTTGGTATTCCCGATGGCTTAAGACTCTATGAAGTACTCAATACGCAGAACTTAGAACATTGGAGAAATCGCTGGACCATTTATCAGGCTGAAAATTCCAATGACTTCGAGCAAGCCAACGCACAGGCTAAGAAGAATACCCCTGAAAACATTGCTTCATCTAACTTGACCATTCCTGACGGCGTCTCCCAGTTTTTAACCTTATTATCCCGTCGATTTAAATTATTTTTCCGCGACACCGGATACTTGGGACTGACCTTGGCTATCACATTCGGATTTCCGTTATTAATTATTATTTTCAATATCGAAGGCACTTGGGATATTTCCAAAATTCCGATGGATCGCAATGTGGCGTCGATGCAGGATGTTCAACACGCCTTGCAGGTGCAAATTTCGAATGCGCAAGTGGCCAGTCTCGCCGCTGGCTTAGTCATGTTCCAAGTGATCCTTCTCACTTTGATGGGTGCGAATAATGGCGGACGAGAAATTTCCGCTGAACGAACCTTGTACGAAAAGGAGCGCATGACAGGTCTACGTCCTTGGTCCTACGCATTTTCAAAAATCACCTTCGTTTCTCTCATCGCTATTTTTCAGGGTGCATGGATGTGTGCGTTTGTGAAAATCATTTGTCGATTCCCTGGTCCGTGGTCGGAGCAAATGGTCATGCTTGCGGCGGCGTGCGTTTCGATGTCGATTGTCTGCCTTGGTTTTTCTGCAATGCTCACTTCGCCAGAAAAGTCCTCCTTGCTATCTATCTACTTAGTCGGGTTTCAATTACCCCTATCCGGCGTGGTCTTAGCTTTACCGGCTGCACTCACTTGGATCTGTCGTCCCTTCATTAACGCCTACTGGGGGTGGTCGGGGTACATGAATTCCATGATGTCGACTGACCTCTACGGGGCCTACACATCGAGTTTGCCTGATCAGTCGTCGTTTATTGCCAGTCCGACACTATCCTTGGTTTTACTTTTAGTGCAGGGTTTATTCGGAGTTTGCCTCGTGGTTATAGGTTGTCAGCAAAAGCGCTGGAACTAAATCTAAAGCCTGTTACGATAGTTAGTGATAATTATCTACCCCATTTATAATTCCTATGTCTAAGATCCCACCCATTTTTTACGCGCTCGGTATCCCGGTTGTCGTGATCGTCATTTTACTCGCGGTGGTCTTACCTCGATTAGCAGGCGGCGGAAAATTTGCTGACTTGAGTGCATTCTCCGTGGATGGCTATCGCAAAGATTGGGCGACGATGCAGGGCAATGTTTATCGCCTTGATTGCCAAATCGAACATCAGCTTTCGTTTGTTGAGGGCAAGGGACGTATCTTGGCGGTGAAGCCCACCGACATCGCTCGCGGAGCCGGAAGAATTTCAGTGTTCGTCCCACTCAACGGAGGAAACAATTTTGAAGTTGGACAACGCTATAAGTTCAAGGTTCGCGTAAGCCGTGATCTTTTAGTCGTCGAAGAACTCGAAAAATTCTAAAGCCATCCCATGAAGCACTTATTTAATATCCTATTTATTTCAGCACTCACAGCCGTGGGTATGGCGCAGGGTGCTAATCCTGCACCGACCACCAGCGGCGATTATAAGAGCTCTACTGTGGAAGGTGGCGCGGATCGATTGTTCGATGTGAATAGCGACTCGGTGGATATGGAGAATGGTTCCATGCAGTGGAAGGGTAAGACGTTTAACCTCGGAAATGCCCGCCTTATGCGTGCCCGTTTTGAGCGTTATTTACAGTCTCCACCCGCCAGTGGTGATGTCGAAAAATACGTAAAAATTCTGGATAAAATTGAAAAAATCTTAGCGCCTAACGCTATCAATCAATCGAATTACTATACCAGTCAGCAAGAGGCTTTTAATCTTCTCTTCGAGGCGGCTCAGTATGAGATGGACGCCAATAATAGTTTAACCATTGCCTCGCAGATCAAGAAAATTTGGACGATGCGTGCTGAGTTCCGAGACTTAAACATTACCAAGAACCAGTTAGAAGCTCTTCGCAAAATGCAGGAAGGTGTGATTGTTAATCGTGCACAGAAAATTGAAGAAGCCAATGATGATACCCCTACTGGTTCAACGAACAAACTTAAGAAAACTTCACAAGGTACGACGGAACTTGGCTATCGGGTAAAAGATGAATCACGCACGCAGGCCGAAATCTTAGCCAAGAATGCAGAGATGACGGCACTGGGATTAAAAGCCCAAGTAGAATTTCAATCTCAAATGGTCGGCTTCCTTTTACAGCGCCGTTACCGTCACTGCATCATTGCGAGTGCCTTCTATCGTGTGCTCTTCAAAGGAGCTAATCAGAATATCAAGGTCGGTGCAAAAGAGGTAAAAGAATTTTTCCCCGTTTCCGATTTCGTTCCGACGCTTGAATCGCTCGATACCTTGGCTCGTGAAGCGATGAACGATGTGAGTTTGGGCATGAAGACGGTGGATGACCTTCAAAAACAGGGCGAAATTTATGGGTCCTTCGAACGCCTGCAGGAAACTTATTTCCTGGGAGAATATGAACCTGTGGTAATGACTTTCGACCCCGTTAAGAAGCGCGAAATGCTAGATTTATGGCGTGATTTACGCGAACTCCAACGTATCGGCGACGAGCGTGACCTCGCCAATGTTGAAGGTTACGTAAACAAGGTAAAAGGTCGGGCAAAAGATTTCCCCAGTACCTCTATACTTTCCAAAGTGAATAACGCTATCAACGGATCGAACATGGCAGTACTTTCAGCTAAACAAGCGGCACTGAGCGGTGATACGAATAAAGCAGAAGCTGCTTTAGAAAGAGCAGGAAAAATCTGGCCACAGAACCCACAGATTAAAGAATTCGCGACCCAAGTCGTTAACCGCCAAGACAAGATTGGTCAGATGACTCCAGAGTTCGATCGTCTGGTCTCGGAAGCCAAGTGGAGAGATATTTTTAATAAGAAACTAGAATTTGCTTTGGCTCTTTCTTCGGACAAAGCGCGTAGCGATAAACTGCGTCAGATTGTTAATCGCGTGGGAGAACTTGATGCGAATATTCAAAAAGCTTCAGTCTTAGCCTCGCAGAATAATCCGTACCTTGCATGGGATGTTCTCGTTGAAGCCAATAAGACTGAGTCTGATGATTTAGTTTTAGCCAAAACTCGTTCTGACATCGCACCGCTCGTCTCAGACTATGCCCGTTTGATTGGCCTAGCTGAAAAATTTGAAAAGGAAGGTGCTGAAGCGGCTGCACTTAATGCCTGGTTGCAGGCTCAAGATATTAACCCCGCATCGCTATCCTGTGGCGAAGCCATCAAGCGCTTGGCTCGCATTGTTGCGGGCGGTTCTAATGTTCGTGCGACGAGTGAGGTCCCTGTGCCGCCCTTAACGCCTGCGCCGACCGACGAAGTGCCAGTCCCACCTGCACGCTAAGTTGTTTACCAGTAGCTAACGGGATTTTCTTCAAGTGGATCGATGACTGTCACTTGAAGATCCTCTTTGTGATGTCTGACCGCCTGCATGACTTCATCCACTAAAATGGTTCGATTGCATTCTTTGCTCAGGTGACCGAGGTATAAATGGCTAGTCTGCCATTCTTTTAGGCCTAGCAATAAGTCACGCGCGTCATGATTCGAAAGGTGACCATGATTGCCACGGATTCTTTGTTTGAGCGTGATTGGGCGTTTCGATAAATCGAGCATCTCGTCGTCGTAGTTCGCTTCGAGCACTAAAATATCGGCCAACGCACAGTGATGACGAACTACGTCGGTGGCGTGTCCCAAATCAGTTAACCAAGTAACGCGTTTGTGACCGCCGGAGTCGGCATGGGGACAATCCAGTGCGAATCCGACCGGGTCTGCCGCATCGTGTGGAATAGGAATCGAAGTGATTTTTAAATTACGAAACTCGAATGTCGTTCCGGTTTCAAAAATTTGCCAGTTGGGCCGGATCTTTAAAGTGGCTTGAATGCGGCGCGCGGTTTCTCGATTGGCGAAAACTTTTAATAAGGGATTTTGTCGGAGCAGGGCAGTGAGTCCGATGCAATGATCCGTGTGCTCGTGAGTAATAAAAATAGCATCGATTGCGGGCACTTCGATTCCGATTTTTTTGAGAGAAGATTCGAGGCGGGGACCTTGGAAGCCCGCGTCGAGCATGATGCGTGTATCGTCCGCTTGTAAAATTGAGCAATTTCCCGAACTGCTGGTACCGAGAATATGAAAAGCGAACGCCATGGACGGGTCAGATGCAAACACACTTGAGTGAACCTTCAAGCCACCATTCTGGTTTTTCCGCTTGTGCCTCGCACTAGTCTCAACGATGCTTCCACCACTGAGTATGCCTACATTTCCGAGAGTTATCTGTATCATTATGGGAGGTGGTCGTGGTTCGCGTCTTTATCCGCTGACCAAAGATCGCTGTAAGCCCGCTGTACCTTTAGCAGGTAATTATCGCTTGGTAGATATTCCCATCAGCAACTGTTTAAACTCAGGCTTTAACCAAATCTTCGTCTTAACTCAGTTTAATACCGCTTCGTTACATAAACAC
>JBAXIK010000046.1:0-11475 GCA_037138415.1 Opitutia bacterium
GAATAATAGATGCGGTGCGTTCGGCACTACTGAGATCCGTAATTGGTGCATAAGCGTGGCGAGCTTCGACGGTGGAAGAAACTTTTCCGAAAAATACGGAAGCCACGGCGCGTAATGCGTAGATTGCTGAAATCACAATCGTGGATACAACAAAGACTTGAAGGACGAAGGGTTGATTTCTGAGCGAGAGGAAGACGCCGAGTTCACCCCAGAAATTTCCAAAACCTGGGAGACCAATCGAGGCCATGGTGGCAGCGATAAAGAAT
Organism: Opitutia bacterium; assembly: GCA_037138415.1. GTDB lineage: Bacteria > Verrucomicrobiota > Verrucomicrobiia > Opitutales > UBA953 > UBA953. The sequence continues at coordinate 267 of JBAXIK010000046.1, forward strand.
GCCGAGAGCACGGGAGTATGTCGAGCGAGTCCACCCAGTTCATCAAATCGATAGGTGCCAGTGCGGGTGCGAATGGCGTTGGCTAAAAGGAATAAGGCTGCGCAGGAAAGTCCGTGAGCGACCATCAGGAAGATAGCTGCATCGAGACCTTCGGCGACACCTTGCGTTGAGCAAACCCAGATACCGACAAAAATAGGACCCATGTGAGCGACTGAACTCCAGGAGAGCATTTGTTTTAGGTCGCGCTGTCCGAAACAAATCAGTCCGACAATAAATACATTGGCGACAGCGCACCAGAGGAACCAGTGACTGAGTGTTCCGGTACCAATTTTCATAGTCGCGGCGACAATCATAATGATTCCGTAGAGACCGAATTTCTTAAGCGCTCCAGCGTGAATCATGGATACGGGAGTGGGTGCAGCGGAGTAACCCGGTGCAGCCCAAGAGTGGAAAGGGAAGAGTGATGCCAGTGTTCCGAATCCAAATAAAGTGAGCGCTGTAGTTGCGGCAGGCAGAGGCAGTTGTGATTGATGGAATGCTAAGAATAATTGCTCGAAGGTTGCGTCCGCAACACCTAGTCCGACTGTTTGCATCGCAATGACGATACCCGCTAAAGAAAGCATGGCGCCAACCGTGAGGTATATCGCCATTTGCATGGCGGCGGAACGTCGACCTTCGCCGCCCCAGAATAAGGTGAGTACGAAAGTGGGAATGAGTGCGAATTCGTGGAAGAAATAAAATCCAATAATATTATTTGTACCAAAGACTCCGAGGGTTCCTCCGAGCATGAAAAGAATTAAACCCAGATAACTATTTCGTGCTTCAACTTCTTGATTTAACGCTTTGATTCCTGCAGCGAGACCGACCAGTGCAGTCATGGCGATTAAAGGTAAGCTGATTCCATTTAAGCCAAAACAAAATCCCCAGATGTTGGTTTGACGATATTGAGTCACTGAACCGTACGCTTCGGCACAGGGTAGGAAAAACCAAATGGTAATGAGCGCAGGCAGAGTGAATGCCGTAAGCGCAAATCCCGTGGCAAATGAGCGAGGCAGATTTCGTCCAATTAAGAGAATTAATCCGACGAGAATCGGCGTAAATATCGCCGCCAGTAGAAGTGAGGAATTCACAGTATTAAAATTTTCCATAAATTATCGGAGGAGGAACCAGATGAAGAGGAGTGAGCCGAGGGTGATCCAGATGGCGTAAGCTCGAGTTTGTCCGCGGTGAAAAATCGCTGAAGAGACGTGACCGAGGGCTGCGAAGGTGCCACCGATAATCCAACGTACGGCGAGACCGTTGATGAGGAGTAAATCGAGGAACACGATGAATTCAGCGAAACGACGTTGAACTTTATCGATGTAAGCATTGTAAAATGTATCCATCCAGCGGTATTCCAAAACTTGATACGTGCGTGGCGAAATTTTCTGTAAGCTATCTTGTCCGACAAAGAGTCCGTAAAATTTGAAACTTAAGAACCCAAGAATCAGGGCAACAATTCCGACGATGGTTGCAGGAGCGGTTAGATGAAACGCCATTTCGTTCAGCGACTTTTCAACGACTTGAAGGGAGGAATGGGGGATCAAAATATTGGCAGCAAAACCAGCGCCAATCGCGTAAACAATTCCGAGTACGCTGATGGGGAGAGTCATCGTCCAGGGTGATTCATGGGCATGCGTTGCCGCCTTGGAATTAGGTGCACCCATGAACACGAGACGAATCATGCGGCCGCTGTATAAGCATGTGGCTATGGCAGCGAGAGCGAGAAGGCTAAAAACAAAAAAGTGTTCGCCGTGCCAGGCTGCTTCGATGATCGCGTCTTTCGAATACCAACCAGCGAAGAAGGGAACCGCGCAATTAGAAAGCGTAGCTGCAATGAAAGTCGCTGCAGTCATCGGCATCTTTTTGAGCAAGCCGCCCATTTTTAACATATCTTGTTCGTGGTGACATCCGTGAATCACAGAACCAGCGCCAAGGAACAACGTCGCTTTGAAAAAGGCGTGCATGGCCATGTGCAACACGGCGAGTTCGGGATGTCCGAGTCCAATCGCACAACCCATAATGCCGAGGTGAGCGAGGGTGGAGTAGGCTAAAGATTTTTTGATATCGGTTTGGGCGAGTGCACAGAGACCAGCGAGTGCAGCCATGCCGGCGCCGGAGATGGCCATCCAATGTAGAACTTCGGGAGCGAGCAGGAAACTGACGCGTGCCATGAAATAAACACCGGCCGCGACCATCGTCGCAGCGTGAATGAGTGCGGAGACTGGAGTGGGACCAGCCATCGCATCCGTTAACCAAACGTGTAAGGGGAATTGTGCAGATTTTCCGAGAAAGCCACACATCAGTAAAAGTCCGAGGGCAATCGGAACGGCTGAACCTGCTTGTAATTTTAATTCGGCAAAATCGAGTGTGCCGTAAAGTTTTAAGCAAAGCGCGATGCCTAAGATAAATCCCAGATCGCCAATGCGATTAGTGATAAAGGCTTTTTTGGAAGCCTCGGCTGCAAAATCGGTATCAAAATAATGAGCGATCAGCATGTAAGAACTAAAACCGACCAGTTCCCAGAAAATGAAAGTCATTAATAAATTATCGGCGATGACGATGCCGAGAATGGAAAACATGAAGATGGAAAGTCCGGCAAAGAATCGTCCGCGTGAGTCATCTTCCTTCATGTAGCCGACAGAGAATAAATGAATCCAAGCAGCGACGAAGGAAACGACGAATAACATTAAGCGTGCATTGGCATCGATTAAGTAACCAAAGCCTAAGGAGATTCCGCCGATTTTACCGAGCTCGTAATGCCATTTAATATCCTCGGAAGTTTGGGTAAGGATGGTGAGGGCGAGACTCGCGATGACAAAAGCGGTCAGCGTTGAGAACCAGGCGGCGAATGCACCTTGACGGCGCAGGAAGAAAGCCGAGAAAGCGGCCGCGCCCAGAGGAAGAAATAAAATCCAGTGTAAAAGAGAGACAGTGTTCATTGCAAATTAGTCGCAGAGGGTGGTGAGCTTGTCTGAACTGACCGTTTGGCGTTGGCGGAAGAGAGCCAGGATGAGAGCAAGACCTACAGCCACTTCAGCGGCGGCGACGGTGATGATGAAGAAAACAAAAATTGCGCCATCCATCGTATTATTAAAACGGGAGAAAGCGACGAGGGCTAAGGTTGATGCGGTGAGCATTAACTCGAGGCACATATAGACGACGAGTAGATTACGACGGATTAAGACGCCGGAGAGTCCAATCACAAAGAGGATTCCAGCCAGTAAGAGATGGTGTGAAAGTGTGGTGTGTTCCATGGTATTGATTAACTTTGGATTTTGGAATCTTTACTGATGGATACCACGCCGACGAGTGCGACTAGTAAAAGGAATCCAGAAATTTCTAGAGGGAGTAAATATTTAGTGTAAAGTAATCGCCCAAAAGATTTGGCTGCGGTGGTGAAGACGAGAGGATCGCTAGAAAGTTCTGGCGGAGCGAACTGTACTTGGTTGGAGGGAACGGCGCCTGACCAAACGAAGAGCCAGATGACGCCTGCGGCTAAGAAGAAGAATACTGCCAAGCCCGTTACAGCATCACGCCAAGGGTAGGTGGTGGGATTTTCTTCCGTATCTGAAAGCAACATGATGATGAAAAGAAAGAGCACCATGACGGCGCCGGCGTAGACGAGCACTTGAAGTACGCCGAGGAAGTAAGCATCGAGCAGGAAGAAGTCAGCAGCGACACCGACGAGGGCCAAAATCATCCCCATGGCGGAGGTCACTGCATTGCGGCTAAGAACCAGAAGAGCTGCTGCGCCGATTGTCAGCGCGGCAAAAAATATAAAGAGGCCATCAGGCATAATCCGAACCTAGGAGAGGGGGGCATATTGGAAAGGAGAAAAACGCATTTTAACCCTAAATTTTCAAAGATTTCTGGGTTATCGGGGTGCTGATTTTTAACCCCAAGCCGATGAGTGCTTAAAACCTAGCGATTTTTGAGAGGATGGTGTTTCCGCATCACACATTGGGCGTGAGATTCGATCACTTCACCTTCATCAAAAAGTTTTGTCCAATCAGGGAAATAGGTATCGGCCTCGGGCTCCAAATCCACATGCGTGATTATTAATTCACTGCACCAAGGAAGGGCTTCTGCGTAAAGTACAGCTCCACCAGCCAGAAAAAGTGTTTTATCGGGAGCCAACTGTGCCGCCTCCGCCCAAGATTTTGCAGTCAATACACCTGGAGCGGTGAAATCTTGTCGACTGAGAACAATGGTGGTGCGACCGGGAAGCGGACGACCGATAGACTCGTAGGTTTTGCGCCCCATGAGCATCGCTTGGCCCATGGTAGTTTTTTTGAAGAACGCGAAGTCTTCAGGAATTCGCCAAGGCAGTTGATTGTTGAAACCAATACCCCGGTTTTTGCCAACAGCAGCGATTGCAATAAGTGGTCGGCCAAAAAAATTCACAAAATTAAATAGCTACAGGGGCCTTAATGCCTGGATGGGGATCGTAACCTTCGATGGTTATATCCTCATATTTAAAGTCGAATAAGTCTTCAATTTCAGGATTTAAAATTAAGCGAGGGAGGGGTCGAGGCTCACGCGAGCATTGTAAATCAACCTGTTCGAGGTGATTTGAATAAATATGCGCATCGCCAAAGGTATGAACAAAATGTCCTGGTTTTAAGCCGGTCACTTGCGCAATCATGTGAGTGAGTAGCGAGTAACTAGCGATGTTGAAAGGAACGCCTAAAAATAAATCAGCACTACGTTGATACAGCTGACAACTGAGACGATTATCCGTTGAAACATGGAATTGATAAAGCGTGTGGCAGGGTGGGAGGGCGACTTTATCAGCTTCGAGCGGATTCCATCCGGTGATGAGGTGTCGACGACTGGCGGGATTTTTTTTGAGCTGTTCAATCAGTAGTTTGATTTGATCAATGCCATCGGAGTTATAAGTGCCGTCGGCTTTTTTGGTTGCACCAAAATTTCTCCACTGATGTCCGTACACGGGTCCGAGTTCACCTTCGCCGCGTCCAAACTTTGCACACTGTTCGGCGGTGGCCCATTCATTCCAAATACTTACTCCTCTTTCGGTGAGCCACGCGTTATCCGTGCGACCCGCTAAAAACCAAAGGAGTTCTTGAATAATAGATTTAGTATGAACTTTTTTGGTGGTTACTAAGGGGAAGCCTTGAGCGAGGTCGAAACGTAATTGGGCTCCAAAAATTCCAAGGGTGCCGACGCCTGTTCGGTCTTTGCGTACTTCACCCGTTTGGCGGACATGCTGAAGTAAATCTAGATAGGCCTTCATGGATTGAGGGTTAACCTTGATGAACCCCTTACGGCAATACGGAAAGGCGGGTGATTTTTGAACCTTTCGCCCTTGCCAGCCCGCCCCCCAAAAGACACCCCTAAAGGTGCTAATATGAGTGATAAGCCCGACCTTAATGCCATCTCACACGACCTCCATGCAGTTCGTTTAGAGAAACTTGCTCAACTTCGTGCAAGTGGAGAAGACCCATTTCGCGCTAATTGGAATCAGTCACATATTTCTAGTGAATGTGCTCAACTTCTTCCTGAAGGTGTTGAAGAAGGTCCCGAAGTTTCGGTCGCGGGTCGCGTCGTCGCGATTCGTATCATGGGCAAAGCGAGCTTCGTTAAGATTCTCGACCGTGCAGGCATTCAACAATGCTACTTCACGCGCGATGCTTTAACCGAGCGCTACGATACTCATTTCAAAAAACTCGTCGATCTTGGAGATTTCATCGGCGTTCGCGGGAAATTATTTAGAACGAAAACCGGTGAAATAACCGTCCGAGCTTCGGATTACGGATTGGTTTCTAAAGCGGTTCGTCCACTGCCTGAAAAATGGGCTGGCTTAACTGATGCCGAAAAAATTTACCGTCAGCGCTATCTCGATTTAGTGGTGAACGAAGAATCGCGCAATCGTCTCTTTATTCGCAGTCGTGTGATTGAATCGATCCGTAAATTTTTATGGAGTCGTCAATTTACCGAAGTGGAAACTCCGGCTTTGCACTCTGTGGCTGGTGGTGCTGCGGCACGTCCGTTTGAAACACATTCAAACGCTCTTGATTGTGATTTTTATTTACGCATTGCCCTAGAATTGCACCTCAAACGCTGTTTAGTCGGCGGCATGGATCGTGTTTTTGAAATCGGACGCGTGTTCCGTAATGAAGGTGTTTCGATTAAGCACAGTCCGGAATTCACGATGCTCGAGGCTTATCAGGCGTATACTGATTATCGTGGGATGATGGAATTAGTGCGCAGTCTCATTCAGAATGTCTGCAAAGAAGTTTTAGGTACCACAGTCGTAACGCGCCCCGATGGTGTGGCGATTGAACTCGGTGGCGAGTGGCGTGAAGCTAAGTACAAAGATTTAATTATCGAACGCACGGGCGATGCTCAGTGGTTCACACGTACCAAAGAAGAAAAAATTGCGGCGTGTAAAAAATTAGGTCTCGAAGAGCCGCGGACGGATTGGGAAGACTTTGAAGTCACCAACGAAATTTTCGGAAAACTGATTGAACCAACTTTATTACAACCCACCTTCGTAACGCATATTCCTAAAGAATTATGTCCGTTAGCTAAAGTCACCGTAGGCGATGATTCGACCATCGATGTATTTGAACTTTGTATTAACGGACAAGAAATTGCCCCTGCGTACTCGGAGCAAAACGATCCGGGTGTGCAAAGAAAGATGCTGGAAATACAAGCCGGAGCAGAAACTCAGAAAATCGATGAAGATTTCCTTTTAGCGCTCGAGCACGGTATGCCTCCTGCAGGCGGCTTGGGTATTGGTATTGATCGCTTGGTCATCCTACTCACCGGCGCAGCAAATATTCGTGATGTCATTCTATTCCCAACAATGGGTCCTGATAAAAACGCATAAGCACCTAACGTGCCCTGGTTTCTTCAAATCGCCCTTCGTCAACTCTTTCAGCCAGGAAAGCGTTTTCCTGCGTTTGCGATTGTCTCCATCTTGGGCGTAGGTTTGGGCGTTGCTGCCTTACTCGTCGTCCAAACCGTGATGAATGGATTTGGTGAAGAGCATCGTTTAAGAATCAGAGAATCGTTTGGCGATTGCGTCGTACTTACACGAACCACGATTGCGAATCCGTCCGAGCTCGTAAAAAAAATTCGTAAAGACGATGAAGTCATTACGGCTGCTGCTTTTACCGAGGGCCCAGCATTGTCACGCCACGGACAATTTTCAGGCATCGCCTTCGTGCGCGGTATTGATTTAACGGTTAAAGAACAACCTGCCCGACCTTACATCGCGGCTGGTTCATTCGATGATCTTGATGATGGACGGGTAATTTTAGGCTATGGTTTAGCAAAAACATTACGGGTGAATATTGGTGATAAAATTGAACTCTGGTCACCCGCGATGGCGGAGTTGGCCGAAAAAGGACAGGCCCCATTACCGGCAGAACTTGAAGTCTGTGGCATTGTGCGTACTGGATTTACTGAGGTTGATGATCGCGCAGCCATTATTCCTATTCGTCGTTTTCGTGAACTCTGGGCGATGGGAACACAGGCCCATGGTATCACTCTGCGATTTAGGAATCCGAATGATGCTCAGGCAATTGCGGCACGTTTGAATGTGGGAAGTCCAGAAATGCATTTTGTACCTTGGCAGGAAATTAAGAAAAATTTCTTAGAAGCGATTCGTTTCGAAAAAACCATGCTCTTCTTTTTGATGTTTATTATTACCCTGGTCGCATCCTTTTCTATTGGTAGCACGCTCTTCTCAGCGGTGATTCGTCGCACGCGTGAAGTAGGTGTTTTAGTTTCGATGGGCGCGCGACGCTGGCAAATCGTCGCACTATTCGGCATTCAAGGTTTGATGATTGGGTTGCTGGGTACATTACTCGGATTTCTTCTCACCTGGACTATTTTAGCATTCCGCGAAAATATTTTAACCATGATCAATAAAGTTTTCGGAGATGGAGACATGGTTGCGAATGTCTATCAGTTCTCCAAGGTTCCGTTACACTACGATAGTTCAGATTTTATAGTGGCCGCCGTTTTTACTTTATTAGTTACCACAGTCGCTGGACTGGTGCCTGCCATTTGGGCCGCCAGCCGCAAACCTTCGGAGGCCATGCGACATGTCTAAAGTCTTACTAGAAGCAAAAGACCTTAAAAAGTCTTTCTCGACCGCTGCGGGCTCACTCGATGTTTTACGCTCCATTAGTTTAACGGTTAATGAAGGTGAATCGGTTTCGATTCGTGGACTTTCAGGATCGGGTAAGACCACGCTTTTACAGTTATTAGGTGGTCTTGAAGCGCCTGATGCGGGTGAAGTCTTAATTGATTTAAAATCAAAAGGCTTAGTTCCCCCTCATCTACATTTAGGAAATGGTGTCGGATTTGTTTTCCAGAATTTTCAACTCATGCCCGAGTTGAATACTTTGGAAAATGTGATGTTAGCGGCAAAAATTCTCGGTACACCTGATGCTGAATTTAAGGCCCGTACACTGATTGAGTCAGTAGGTCTCGGTTCGCGATTAAATCACTATCCCTCACAACTTTCGGGTGGTGAGTGTCAACGTGTGGCGATTGCGCGTGCGTTGATTAATGACCCGACGGTTGTTCTCGCAGATGAGCCCACTGGCAATTTAGACGAAGTTACTGGCCAGCAGATTATCAATTTATTACTCGGTATTGTAGCAAAAAAGCAAATGGCCTTGATTCTAGTGACCCACAGCCGGGAGTATGCTGAGCGCACGCAAAGGCAGTTATTACTGACTAAAGGTGTTTTGTCTCCGGGCTAGTTTGACAAGGAATTCGAACCGACTTGTATGGGGGTATTATGCAACCCGCTACATCACCAGACCAACTTATTTCAGCTTTAGAATGGCGCTATGCGACCAAACTTTTTGATACCAAGAAATTACCAGCAGCCACTTGGTCAGCGTTAGAAAAATCTCTCCAATTAACTCCATCTTCCTATGGACTTCAGCCATGGAAATTTATTGTAGTAGAGAATCCTGAGATTCGTGCGAAGTTACGTCCTGTATCCTGGGGTCAATCACAGGTCACTGACGCTTCTCATTTAGTTGTGTTTACTCGCCGGACAGAAATGACTGAAAAAGATGTTCAAGATTTCTTTGATCTTATGGTTTCAGAAAGAAAAGTTGAGGCAGAAAAAATTGAAGCTTATCGTCAAATGATGATTGGTGGTGTGGTTAAAGGCAAAGATGCCACCGCACAAAAAGAATGGGCTGCGCGCCAAGTTTACATTGCCATTGGTCAACTGATGGCGGTCGCCGCAGTTATTGGAGTTGATACTTGTGCCCTTGAGGGAATCGATCCCGCAGCGTATGACCAAATTCTTGGCCTAAGTGGTAGTGGCTATGAAACGGTGGTCGCCTGTGTTGTGGGATATCGATCTACCGAGGATAAATACGCGGCGATGAAGAAGGTACGATTCCCGCTGAGCAAAGTATTCGGAAAAGTTTAACTTTTCTTAACCCACTGCTGGAAGCTCTCGTCATCGCTGAGAACTTCGGGGTCACCGTATTCCGTCGATAAAAGATTCTTATAAGTCTCGTCGGCGAAGCGGCGGCAGTGGAGCAAAACTCGGGCGGTGTGTCCAGGGGCTCGCACGAGTCTTCCCAAGGCTTGGTTTACTTTACGCATGCCTGGCCGCACATAAGCGAGGGCGAAGGCATCCTCCGCACCATCTTCGACGAACATTTTTCGGCGAGCTTCTTGGAGTGCATTAACTTCGGGAAGTGCGGGGCCAATCACGACGGCGGAACGAATTTTTCCACCGAGTAAATCAACACCTTCGCCCAGTGATCCACCGAGGATTAGGCAAAGGATGGTCGATGTTTTCAGTGAGTCATCGACGAAGCGAGCAGTGCGATCGGGTCCGAGTCCCCGCGGTTGTAAGGCAATCGATGTTTCGGAATTTATCTTCTTAATTTCTTCAACAATCGCCTCGGCATATTTGTAGGAAGGGAAGAACGCTGCCACTGAACCTTCTTGAGAAAGTTTAATTAACGATTGAGCGGTGCGCTGGTGGTGGCTTTCGCGGGTTTTTAATCGCGTATCGATACGACCATCGATTGCCACCGTATAGGCGCCTTGTCGCCACGGGGCGAGGGCGTCGACGCGCATGATGTGATCATTGTTTAATCCGCATTCTGAGGCGAGGGCACCGCGTGGTCCAGGAGTTGCAGTCATTAATAATACGTGAGCAAAGGATTGGAGCCTTTCACCTGTTGCTTTGGCGGCGGTTAAACAATCAAGGTTTACTTGGCCGGCATTGGGTGACCACAGAAGCCAGCCAAGATCGGCCTGTTCCAATCTTTGCGACCAAAGCGTAGCACTCCAAACGGCGTTGCGTGCTTCTTCGGGTAGACTATCTAAATCAATAGGGAAGGTGCCGCCAAGCGGTGCCAGTTTCTCGGTTAGCGTCATCGCTTCGAGACGATCATCGGGCGATAAGGTATCCGCTTTGGGAAGTCGCGCTACAAAATCTGCCCAAGCCTGTGTGGCGAGACACCAAGGTTCGGGTGCACGAAATTTGGTTAAGGTGAAACTGAAGTCACTCGCGGATTGAGCGTCATCGCGAAGCGATAGGCATTCGGCCGCTCGCTCGGGAAGATTGTGCGCCTCGTCCACAATGAGCATCGTGTCGTGATCATTCCAACCTGGAATCGTTTCGAGGGCGGAGCGATTCCGAGGAGAGAAAACATAATTATAATCGCATATTATTACATCGGCGTGACCGAGCATCGCCTTGGTAATATCCCAAGGCGGCACACCCGCGATTTTACCAATCTCTCGGATTCGTCTTAATTCTGCACCCTCTGCTAGTAGCGCTTGTGGATTGATGGCGGCCCGTGCCCAATTTTTTCGAATTTCTTCTGGGTCGTCGGTTAAGCCATCCATTTCATGTTCACTGCGTGGACGAAGAACCATACCACTGAGTTCATTCGATTTTGCTAAACGTCTCAGCTCCGCCAAAACTTGTAACTGTCCAGTTCCTTTACCAGTTAAATAAAGCAGACGTCCCACGCGTCCGCTGCGTAGGAGTGCGAGGCCGTGTCGAAGGGCGGCAGAGGTTTTACCAAAGCCTGTCGGGGCAACCATGAGTCGAATAGGAGACTCCAGCGCTGCTTGGTCGAGATCGGCACAAGCCTGAAGCCATTCGATTCGGGGTTCGTCTTTAAAGGGTAAACGATCGGGG
>JBAXIK010000047.1:0-11320 GCA_037138415.1 Opitutia bacterium
CGCTTACGCCTCAACCATTGGTGTGAAATCCATCTAAACATCGATGGTAAGCCCTCATTAAAAGAATCTGAAATAAATCAATTAGTCGAAAAATTCCGTAACTCCCTCATTTAAAGTGCCTTATAAAATACTGACAGTTACAAATTAGTGTTAATTATAAAATAGTTACTCTGCTAGTGTTGACATTTGAAAGGTTGCGTGTTATGTTGCGGGTCCTTCCCAAACTCCATGATACAACCTACTATCGAAATACTGCCCTTGAAAAAGGGTTTTCTCCGTGCCGCTGCTGACGCGACTTATGCGCTCGTTCGCATTGTCGCTCCTGAAGCTCCCGCTGCTACTGAATCCGTCGTCCGCACTCCGCTCGACATCGCCCTCGTGATTGATCGCTCCGGTTCCATGAGCGGCCAACCTCTCGAGACTGCCAAAGAGTGCGCTGTACGCATCGTCAAGGGCCTGCGTCCTGACGACCGCATCTCTATCGTCACGTTCGACACAGAGATCAAAGTTGAGCAAGCTCTGATCGCCGTAGGTGACAGCAAAGATATCGAGGCACGCGTTCGTTCCATTCAATCTGGAGGCTCGACGAATTTATTCGGAGGCTGGGAAGAAGGCGCGAAACAGTTAGCACCTTTCGTGAAGAAGGATCGTATCGCACGCATCATTCTCCTGAGTGATGGACAAGCAAACGCTGGCCTCGTGAATGAGAGCGAAATATTCACACACGTCTCTAAAGTAGCTGGCGCAGGAATTACCACATCCACGATTGGCCTCGGACATGACTTCAATGAGTCGCTTCTCGCTGGTATGGCGAAGAGTGGAGAAGGCATCGCTAATTTCGGGCAAACACCGGAAGATCTCGACGAAGCGTTCGAACAGCAATTCGCGATTCTTTCGAATACCTTCCTGCGTCAGGTCAAACTTAAGATTCAAGGCGGTAGCGATGTAAAAGCCCGCCTGGTTGGTGAAATCTTGGAAGACAAAATTAGCAACACTCGTAAGTTGGGTAGCTTGTCCTGGGGTACAGCACTCGTCGCCGTCGTCGAAATTAAAATCGGACAGAACGCTAAAGCCGATGAGTTATTTGCAGTGAACTTCACGGCGCAAACCAAAGAAGGCGAAGACGTAAAGTTTGGTCCTCAAGTCTTCGGCTTGCCTGAAGTGGATCTCACCACCTACACCTCACTCGTAACCGATAACAACGTTTTAGCAGGCGTCAGTGAAGCGATTGTTTCTGAAAAACTTGAGCTGGTCGAAGACTTACTCCGTCGTCGCAAACTCAAAGAAGCTAAGGAACTGTTTGCAGAAATCGAAAACCGTGCAGACCTAACCAGCTGGGCAAAACAAAAAATCGCCTATTTGAAGGGTCTACTTGATGACGACATGATCATGGCGATGAAAGAAATGCGCTACAGTCGTGATGGCCTCGTGCGTTCCGCACGTGGTAGAATCGTTGCAAGTATGAGTGAAGCAGTAGATATGAACATTATGGCCAACGAATCAGCGATGATTCGCCGTAAGATTGCCTCAGGTCGCAGCGTTAAACGCCAGAATCCTACCACCCCTCCTCCCGCCGCACCCGACGCTAATAACGGACAAGCCTAAGCGATTCTAAGTAGAATTCAGGATAAAGCCCGATGGATTCAAAATTCATCGGGCTTTTTGTTGCCCGAATTAAATCGACCCTCAATCTGGCGAAGAGCTCCCCATGTCCCGCGCCCTTCGTATCAGTTTAATCGCACTCGGAAGTATCGTTTTAGTACTTGGCCTGCTGGTACTTTATATTGATTCAGAATTAAAACCTGAACCGCTGGGAAAACGCGTGGCGGTTTTACTCGCTGAAGCAAAAATTAAAGGAGGCATCACCAAAGTCCAAGCCGCCCTCGACGGAACTTTTAGCGCAGAAGGCGTCGATCTCGCCCTGGAAAACGGCACCCAAATCAAAGTCGCCGCCCTCGATGGAAAAATAAATATTTTATCCACTGTCTTGGGCACACTGAGCTTAGATAAAATTGAGATAAAAAATATCGAGGTCGACCTCTCCCACCCCGTCCAAGTCGCCGGACCCAAAGTTCCGGAAAGTAGCTCAACCTCTAAACTACCTAAATTTTTTATTGGTGCGTATTCAATCACTGGTCACGCAACCCTCGTTGATGATTATTTAATCCGATTCAGCGTCCGCGGCGATTCGTTTGATTCCAATGGACATATTGATTTACGGGCTGGTATCGCTTGGCCAGGATTTACGGTCGGAACGAATAAAACCTCTCCCCGCGCCGAAATCACTTTAAAGGCTGACCTGCAAAGACCCCTCGGTGGAGACGGTACCCGCATCGATAGTTTGCTGAAGGATTTTCGAAACGTCGATTTACACTGCGTCGCCAAAGATGACAGCCCACTCAATGCGGGAAGCATGACGCTCGATTTAGCAGGGGCTAGAAATAACGAAAACAAACTCATTCTCAACGGCACACTGCGCGATACTTTCAATCAAGCAGCCGCCCAGTTAAATCTCACCGAACTCGGCGGTAAAATAAATGGGACGGCCCAGTTCAGCCTCGATCCAAAAAAATTGGGCGTACTCAGCGATAGTTTACCGACCTGTGCGATTAGCGGAAAACTTGAAGGCGAACTAGATGCGCTCAGTGGCCAATGGTACGTAAAAGCCGATAGCCGTTTAGCTTGGTCCAATCTCTCTCGATATTCGAAAGCAATTAAAAATAGTACCAAATCGGAATGGGCGATTAAAGCAGAAGCTAAAAAGAGCGAAGAAGGTCTAACCATTCAGAACTTATCCATCGAGGGAAATGGTATTAATATAAGTTTAGTTCAGCCATTGCATTGGAAACCAGGTCAAGAAATTAGGGATACGAAATTAAACTGCGTCGCTCGGCAGGCCCCTTTGATTACGCTCAATCCATTATTAGCTTTTACGAATTTAGCCGTGACTGATGGCCAATGGTCGGGCGAAGCAGAAATAAGTTTAGTTAAAGGCGAGCCACAGATTAAAACAATCCTGCCCCATCGCTTTGAAAATCTAACCGTCGAGCGTAGTGGAAAAGTTCTGGTGCAAGGAATCACCGTCGACCTTCCGGTACGTGCTGAAGGTACCACCATCTTTTTCGCACCGCTTAAAGTGAGTTGCTCAAGCGGCGTCATCGCATCAGGCGAAGCCTCGATAAACTACAGTCCTGACGGTAGTGGATCAGCGAGTGGGAATCTCAATATCGGTATTGCTGAATTAGTAACTCAACCAGGCTGGGAAGATTTACCAATCGATAAATTAAAAGGGATACGTGCGGTGACGCAGTTCCAGGTGAGCCTCGATGCGAAACAAAATATTACCGTTAAAAATCTTAGATCACAAATCATCCGTCAAAACTTAGAATTACTGCAGGTTAAACTTCGTCAGCCCTACGTACTCAATGGACCCAAGCCAACAGGCGTGCTTTTAGAACTTACCGCGACCAAGTTACCACTCGAATCGTTAGGCGCTCTCGTCCCCGGCTTAGGCATTTCGGGTAGCCTCGATAAAGCTGAACTCGTGGCGGGCTTTAAGGCTGATGGATTATTTATTCGTACCGAGGGATCGCCCGTTTCCTTTATTGATAGCACCGTCGGCTGGAAAAATAAAATCTGGGTGAAACACTGCGATTTAACTGCGTCGGTTGATTTATTCTTCGGAGAAAAAAGTAGCACCATGAATTTCACCCACGCTACTCTGAAAAATCGGACCAGAACTTTAGCGGAAGGCGATTGCTCGATTGGACTAGGCCAAGGCAGCACGTCGTTAAATCTTACCGGCAACTTGGGGGCCATCGCCGAACAGCCTTTTGGTGAAGCCATCTCGAATATCGCTACTGGTAATTACCAAGTAAAAGCGAACCTCGTTAGCGGTGGAGAAATATCTACCACCACCAAAGTGACTGATTTGAGCTTCAAAGATCGCCCAGCAAAAATTAAAAATATTGCATTCGTTGGCCAATGTACGCCCAGCGCGGATGGCTTAACTGCTGAGGGCATAGTAAAAATGCAGGTGGATAAAATTTCGGAAGGTAAAGTTTCGATCACGCAAAAAGTAAAAGGCGCCAAGTCCGACTGGAAAGTGAATGCTAATTTCGAATCCATTCAGGGTGATGACGTCTTACAACTCCTGTCAAAGAGCACAGACGAAAATACCAAGCCCACCCAACAGAATACTCGAGCGGACCGTGCACCTCTCTGGTTTAATCACACCGGAAGTGTTCAGTTATTAGTCAAACAGGCGTCGCTACAGGGAATTCAAATCGAGAATCTGGCTCTAAGGTTAGACGCTACTGACAATCAGATTACATTATCTAAAATCGGAGGTAAATTTGCAGACGGCACTTTAGCAGGTGGCGGCAAACTCGTCTTCCAGCCTTCAACCGTCGGCGGACCGTATATTTTAAATAGCAAAGTCAGTTTAAACCAATTCGACTTTAGGATTATCGCCAGCGCATTCCCAGCACTCAGTGACTTTATTCAAGGTAAGGGTGATGCTACAGTAACAGCCGAAGGCGTTGCCCCTAATTGCGAAATGCTCGCAGATAAATTAAATCTTAACGCCAGTCTGCTCTCTAAGGACGGACGTATCCAAGCTTTTGGTAAACAAAACAGCGCTATGTCGCTCACCGCCGAAAAAGCTGGTGAAACCGCAAATTTATTGGGTGGAATTGCCATGCTTGCGGGTGCGCTCACCAAAAATCAGGCTCAGGGTGAAAAAATTGCGAAAGTGGGAGTAGCGGTAGCCACTGTAGGCAAACTCCAAAAATCACTCTCCCAATTTAATTATAAAACGGCCGAAATACAAATTCAGCGCTTACCCGATGGAACTTTAAAAATCAATAAGACGCTCATCAAAAATGACGTTTTAAGTTTCTCTGCGGCCGGAAAAATTTCTGCGAGTCGCGCTTTATCGGTGATGGATTGGCCATTAAATATTAAGGCAGATTTACGTGGGGCTGGTGAATATAAAGACTACTTCACGGTCTTAGGTTTCGCCAATAGCCAACCCTCTCCGGACGGACTCACCCAAGGTCCTGGGGTCGAATTTACGGGCTCAATCAATAATTTGAAAAACGATTTGGAACAACGACTCCAATCAGCCATCAAAAATATTCAGTCGGGATTAAGTTCTGGGAATCAAAATCCCGCGCAGGGAACCCCTACCACGCCTAACCCTACCAACATGGTGCCCAAGAAAATTAATCCGCTTGAATCCATTTTGGGTCTCTAACAAAATTGAGAAATAAATTAGGCATCATCGGCTGGGGAGTTTTGGTCATCGTATTCGTAGCGCTCATCGCACTCGCCATAGGTTCAGCAGGATTTGGCTGGGGAAAGGATTACCAACTTCTCGCACTACGCTTACCGCGCGTACTTGCCGCAGTCATCGCAGGATTTGCCCTAGGCGTCGGTGGCGGCACTCAACAAGGGCTCTTTCGTAATCCTCTCGCCGATCCGGGATTAACCGGCGTTTTTGGCGGAGCACTTCTGGGGATTGCCATCATGATGGCCAGCGGTGGCTCTTGGATCTGGGAAAATACTTGGGTGATTTCTGCGGCTGCATTTGTAGGGGCCAGTTTCATTTCCATTTTACTCGTGATGGTCGGAGGTCGTGGTTCCACCTCAAAACTTTTACTCACTGGTCTTGGACTCAATGCCTTTGCTGCAGCAGGTACATTAATCATCGCCAATTTATTTAGCTCATCGCGCGATGTGTTACTAAGCGGAATCACTGGCGACTGGCTCGGCCTAGCAACATTTTCAAGTATCGCTTGGCCAGTGGGACTGTGTGCGGTGGCTTCGCTATTTTTAATCATGCAAGGCCGTTCACTCGATCAACTATCATTGGGTGAAGACGTCGCACAAACACTTGGGCTCGACGTGAACTCGGTTCGTCGACGGGGAATACTGTTTACCGCTTTAGCCGCTGCCGCAGCGACTTGCTTGGTCGGACAGGTCGCCTTCGTTGGACTCATTGCACCGCACTGTGCCCGACTGTTAATCGGCCCCAGACATAAGTTCATGCTTCTACTCGCCGGTGTCATCGGAGCGATATTACTTCTCTTAGCGGATACCCTCGGTCGTTCACTCTGGCCACAAACTCCACTCTCAGCCGCAGCGATGACGGCTCTTCTAGGTGCTCCAGTATTTATCTGGATTGCCGCACGTCACCATGAGTAATGCACTCATCCATTGCTCTAAATTATCGGTCGAGCAACAGGGCTCGCTGATTTTAAATGATATTAATCTAGAGATTCTCAGCGGACAGAGTCTTGGGATTGTCGGCCCCAATGGTGCCGGAAAAACTACCCTCCTCAGATCTCTGGCAGGCTTAATTCCTCATGCTCTGGGTGAAATAAATATTAAAGAGTATAATCCGCTTAAAACTACACCTGAAATACTTTCTAATTTTCTAACCTATTTGCCGCAAAATCCAATCTGTGCGTGGGATTTTACAGTAGGTGATTTCGGAGAACTCTCCATGCAGCCCGATTTATTCAAACACTGGATAAATCGCTTCAATCTTAACGAAAAATTAAGTTCACCGTTATCTCAACTTTCAGGCGGAGAGAAAAAATCGGTTCATCTCAGCTTAGCCTTCAGTATTTTTGGTAACCCTTTACAAAAAGTATTATTATTGGATGAGCCAACGACCGCACTCGATCATGTGCGGGCTGAATTAGTTTCATTGGCGATTAAAGAATTCACCAGCGCCGGTGCCGCGGTTCTTTGTACGACGCATGACCTAGCCTTAGCTCAATCGTGCAAGGAAATTTTAGTTTTAGAAACTGGGCGAGTAATCCAAAAAAGTGCAGCCGTAGGTATTTCAACAACCGAGCTCATTAAGCTGATTGGAAATAAATAATTAGGCACTCGGCAGGAGCTGACCGGCGCGGGCCGACGCAAATAAGTATTGTTGAGCCAAGCCAGCCGCTGAACCGAAGTGAATACGCCCAAAGGTTTCGAAATCTGCTGGGCGTTTATAATTCAATCTGTATGCGGATGACAAAGCTTGAACAATCCAAGTATCTACTGGGAAGGATTCCAGTCTCTGAAAGCCAAACAAAGCCACGCAGGCGGCAACTTTAGGCCCCACCCCAGGTAGGGTTTTTAATTTTTCTATCAAGTCAGGCGTCGAAAGTTTCTGGAATTCCTCAACCCACTGTGGTTGCGATTCTAATACGCGGGCCGTATTGCGAATGAAGTTTGCTCGATAGCCCAGCGCACAGGCTTTTAATTCCGCATCGGTGGCTTGAGCTAAAACTGTCCAAGTGGGAAGTTGATTAAACGAACCCGCAATCGGTTCACCGAGTTGGTTGGCTAAGTTCGCTACCATTTGGCGAATCTGTAAAATACGTTTATTCGAACTACATAAAAACCCAATCAAGGTTTCGTGTGGATCATGTTTTAAAATTCTTAAACCTGGAAAATTTTGGAGGGTGCGATGAAGCACTAAATCAGAACGCCATGGTAAATGGTCGACGAGTATGGCTTGCTGACCTTGGGCGTCGAAATAGCTCAGGAGGAATTCCTCTTTGCATGCTGCCGATACACAAGTTCGCCACTCCAAGTTATTTTGAGCATAACGCAGGCCCACGATGGAATTTCCGAGCGGACCCATCCAAATTCCGGCCTTATCTTTTTCCCAGCGGAAAGACTGACCGCCATCGAGTTGCTCAGCTAAAGTTTTTTCGGCGACCGGTTGAGATAACGGTAACGGCCGCCACTCGGTCCACGGAAGAGTGGCCATGAAATTACTTACTTTGTAGATCCACCCGAGTTCCCCAAAGGAAACTATGCTCGGAGGCCAGCACCTTGCCTTGGCCATCCAACACGCTTAAGCGCCACGCGATAGGCGACCAGCGACCCAATCCAGCGTCTTTACCGGTAAGACCAATCACTAACTCACCAAACGGAAATTTCGGAAGCAAGTTAAGTGAGAAATCATAACGTTCAGGG
Source organism: Opitutia bacterium (assembly GCA_037138415.1). GTDB lineage: Bacteria > Verrucomicrobiota > Verrucomicrobiia > Opitutales > UBA953 > UBA953. The sequence goes on from JBAXIK010000047.1 coordinate 7,987, forward strand.
GTCGATTCTTCGGTGCGAACAATTTCTAAAACTAGGCGACCTTCGCGGGGTGGTTCCACGTCGAGTTTGATATAAAAATAATATCCAGCGCGGACATTTTCAACGGTACGGAAAACAATATCTTGTCCGTGACTTTCTTTGGCTGAAAAAAGTTCAGAAGCGCGAGCCACGTCATCCTCGGAGCGACGGCGAGTGTGTACATAGGCGATGCCTGGCACTTCTACGCAATTGGGCGGGGGTGACTCACAAGCCACGAGTGCCAGTGCGCAAAGCACAGCCCTAATAGAAGTAGTGATACCCCGACAGTTCACTTCTTGGACTTCTTCTTGCTAGCCGCAGCACGGGCCTGCTTGATGCGATCTTTTTGGCGCTCAAGGTAGGCGAGGCGACGACGACGTTTGATAACTTTGTTGGATTGCTGACCCATAGTGAATGCATCCTCACTCAACCTTTGATGGGGTCAAGGACAAGGTGTAACCAACCCTCTTTTTTGAGGGTCTAGATTTTTAAAAAAGCCTTCGCTGGCTGCCTGGGTAGGGATCGAACCTACGACCAAGTGATTAACAGTCACCTGCTCTACCGCTGAGCTACCAGGCAGTGCGAAGGACCTGAATGAAGGCAATAAGGAGGGCTTACTGTCAAACAAATCTCATTCACTTCATGCCCTTGTTTTGTCTGATTTATTTAAAACCCTCTATTCTTTGCGTGTAGACCCTAATCTCTGGACAGTTCACGGGCTTACCCTTTGCCTTATCGCATGCAGTGGTCCCCTTTACCCGAAACCCCGAATGCGCCAGGCGTCGGCGGGGCCTATTTAGGAACGGCCGGAAAATCACTTTTATTGGCAGGTGGTGCAAATTTTCCGCAAAAGCCCGCTTGGGAAGGTGGAGTCAAATTGTGGCACGATACGGTTTATGCACTGGGTTCACGCAGTCGTAAATGGGAAGCCATCGGCAAATTACCTCGCGCTATCGGCTACGGCACAGGCATCTCCATTCGTGAAGGTCTGCTCGTCATCGGTGGCGCAAATTCGGAAAGACATTTTCCTGACTGCTATCTACTCACCGTTGTAGACGGAGAATTAATCACGAAGCCTTATCCCTTTCTGCCACGTCCTCTCGCTTACTCCGCGGGCGCACTCTGTGGAAGTAAAGTAATCATCGCAGGTGGTACTGAAAAACCCGATGCCACCGCTGCCTCATCTGCAGCCTACGCACTCGATCTCGCTAATCTCACTGGCGGGTGGAAAGAACTTCCACTCTGGGGCGGTTCGGGTCGCATGCTCGCCCAAGCTGCTGGCATTAAAGATACTTTCTTTTTATTCGGTGGATTCACTTTAAACAACGGACCGAAAGGTTTAGTCCGTGAATATTTATCCGACTGCTACGCTTTTACCCTCGGTAAAACTTGGAGAAAATGTGAATCCATGCCCAGCGCCTTAGCCGCCGCTCCGACACCCTGCCCCGTAGTTGGTGATGAAATTTATTTACTCGGTGGAGATGATGGAAAACTTTCAGGAAAAATTGAGCCCGCTAAACATCCAGGATTCTCCAAAGAAATTCATATCTATAATAAATTATTAGATACGTGGACACAAGCAGGCGAACTGCCGACGGCAGTCATCGCTACAGGCTGCACGCCTTGGAAAACCGGCTTCGCCGTGGTGAATGGTGAGACCCATCCCTCGCGTCGATCCGCTGAAGGTTGGCTGGGAACAGTAGAATAAAAAACGGCTGCTTCCTTTCGAAAACAGCCGTCTCATTTTAGTTCAGTAAATAATTACCAAGAACAAGTGGTACCTGCGTATTGTGCGTGCTGACCAAGTTCTTCTTCGATGCGGAGGAGTTGGTTATACTTAGCAACACGATCCGAACGACAGAGTGAACCCGTCTTAATCTGACCAGCGTTCAAGCCCACAGCGATGTCTGCAATGGTCGCGTCTTCGGTTTCGCCCGAACGGTGTGAGATAATCGCCGAGTAACCTGCGCGTTGGGCCATCGCCACCGCATCGAAGGTCTCAGTGAGTGAACCGATTTGGTTCACCTTCACGAGAATCGAGTTAGCAGTCTTGGTCTTGATACCACGAGAAAGGAATTCGGTATTGGTTACGAATAAGTCATCACCGACTAATTGTGTGTTCGCACCCATCGCATCGGTCGCTTTCTTCCAACCGGTCCAATCCGCTTCCGAGAAGCCGTCTTCAATCGAAACGATTGGATAACGCTTTTGGAGATCTTGATAGAACTTAATCATCTGCTCCGAGTTACGCTGAGATTTGTCTGATTTATGGAAGGTGTACTTACCAGTTTTTTCGTCGAAGAATTCAGACGCAGCCACGTCGAGCGCGAGGAATACTTCAGAACCTAATTTGTAACCAGCAGCTTTTACCGCTGCAGCAATCGCTTCGAGCGCAGCTTCATTGGAAGCTACCTTTGGGGCGAAACCACCTTCATCACCGACAGAAGTGGAGAGGCCTTGAGCCTTTAAAACTTTCTTTAGAGCGTGGAAGATTTCAGTACCCATGCGGAGTGCTTCGCTGAATGATTTAGCACCCTTAGGAACAATCATGAATTCTTGGATATCGACGGGAGCGTCAGAGTGAGCACCACCATTCATGATATTCATGAGTGGGATAGGTAAAACTTTAGCGTTAGGTCCGCCGATGTAACGGTAGAGAGGCTGACCGAGGGCCTTTGCGGAAGCGTGAGCAATAGCCATCGATACACCCAGGATAGCATTCGCACCTAATTTCTTTTTGTTCTTTGTCCCATCGAGATCAATCATCGCACGATCGATACCGACTTGGTCTTGGGAATCTTGTCCGACAATCATCGGCGCAATTTCTTCGTTCACATTAGCAACGGCCTTTAAAACGCCTTTACCATTGTAGCGCTTTTTAGGATCAACGCCTTTTGCAAATTGTTTAGCACTTACATCTGCATCACGGAGCTCGTGGGCTTCGTAAGTACCGGTCGATGCACCCGAAGGTACCGCGGCGCGACCGACTGCACCACATGCGAGGTGCACATCGACTTCGATGGTAGGATTACCCCGAGAGTCTAAAATCTCACGGGCTTTAACATGGGTGATGGAGGTGCTGTTCATGATAATAGAAGTATGCCCATAGGGGTGAGATAAACCACTCGGCTGGGCGAGAAAAAAGGTGATTTTTTTCAACCAAAAACCCCTTGTCTCCGTGTCACCTCAATTTCAATAGGTGGGGCGCGACTGCCGTCGCGTCCATGCATCTCCCCTTGTCCCCGTGTCACCTTGCCCACATGTCCCCTTAATTTCCAAGTGGTGGGAGTAGGCGGACTTGAACCGCCGACCTCCT
>JBAXIK010000048.1:0-11250 GCA_037138415.1 Opitutia bacterium
GGTAAGCGCTAAACGCAGCGCATCGAGATTATTTTCGAAGCTGATGATTTTCATTCGTCGCACTTCCCCTTCACTGGCGAGTTTCTCATAACACTGCACCGCCGCCATCGCATTCGTAGCCGCACCTAAGCCCACATCCCAAATAATCAGTTCAGAAACATCCTGCGCCGATTTTCCTTCGGGTAAGCGTAATTGTTTAATCAACTCAGCCTGATCCACATAGAGAGATTTAGCCTCGTCCATGGGAGGCGTGTGCGAATGCATGATTTCACCCGATGACACTTGCTTAATACTCGCAAAGCCCGCGGGCGCGATATGTACGACGTAGTCGCCGAGTATACGCGGACGACGTTCCTTGCCGACCTTTGGAGGGCTGGCTGGATTCTCGGCATCTTCAACCGCAAGCACTGAACGACGGTCATTGTAATAAGCTAAAAATCTATCTTCTAAAATACTCTGACGAATCTCGCGCATCATCTGATGATAAAACGCGATGTTGTGCTGACCGAGCAGCGTCCAACCGAGAGGCTCACGCGTCTTGGTAAGGTGATGTAAATAACCGCGAGAATATTTTTGACAGACTGGACAAGCACAGCGCGCATCGATTTTTTCTTCCGAAAATTTATAAACGGAACGACGTAATTGGAGTAAACCCTTCGAGGTGAATGCAGTGCCGAATTGGGCGACTTTATTGGGGATAATGCAGTCGAACATATCCACCCCGCGATGAACGGCCTCAAGTAAATCGAGAGGAGTTCCTACGCCCATTAAATAGCGCGGTTTATCTTCGGGTAAAAGTGCAGCGGCGATTTCGCATGTATCTTCGCGTTCTTGTTTTTCTTCGCCGACGGCGAGACCGCCGATTGCAAATCCATCAAAGGGTAATTGGGTTAGTCCGTCGGCACTTTGTTTACGAAGTTCGGGATAAAGCGCACCCTGTACGATACCGAACATCGACTGCAGAGATTCACCGCGAGCTTTCAAACTGCGTACCGCCCAGCGTTGGGTAATTTCTAAAGCACGTTTCGCCGTAGCTTTATCAGCGGTCGACGGGATACACTGATCCAGCACCATCATAATATCACTGCCGATGGCCATTTGCGTGGCGATGCTCACCTCCGGACTCAGCAGAATTTTTTTACCGTCGACGTAACTTCTGAATTCCGCGCCGTCTTCGCCGATTGAACGAGAATGAGGTAATGAAAAAATTTGGTAACCACCCGAATCGGTGAGGACCGATTTACCCCAATTCATAAAGGAATGAATGCCTCCGAACTTTTGAAAAACCTCGGGGCCAGGTCGGAGCAATAAGTGATAGGTATTTGCTAACAGAATTTGCGAGCCCGAGTCGTGAAGTGTTTCGAAGGTTTGGGCTTTGACCGTAGCCTGCGTACCCACGGGCATAAACAATGGAGTTTTTACTTCATTATGCAGAGTATGAAATGTCGCCGCTCGCGCCCTGGAGCCGGAGGCTTTGGCCTCTAATTTAAACTTTAAGCGAGATTCCGACATGCAGTTGCTTCATCGGTAGGTTACCTAAATAGAAATAGCAAGATTCCGAAAATTTGGGCTATTTAAGCCAGTTTCACGATTTTGGAACTTGTTAGCCTTGAAGGTGTTTCCTATGAACCTAACGATACTCTTAATAATGAAAAAGTTACTTACCCTCATCACCCTCGGCCTGCTCAGTAGCCAACTTTGCGCTGAAGAGAAAAAACTAAACGTCTTGTTCATAGCTGTTGATGACCTTCGTCCCGAATTAGCTTGTTACGGAAACCCCGTGATCAAGACCCCCAACTTTGATCGTCTCGCCAAACGCGGCATGGTCTTTAATCGCGCTTACTGCCAACAAGCCGTGTGCAGTCCTTCACGTGCTTCCATCATGACCGGTAAGCGTCCGGACGCCACACGCGTATGGGATTTAGAAACTCACTTCCGCACCGCTCTTCCTAATACCGTATCGCTCGGACAATTCTTTATTAAGAACGGATACTTCTCCCAAGGTATGGGTAAAATTTTCCACGGCGGATTCGATGATACTGTGGGCTGGTCAGTACCCTGGGGAACTCCTGAAGCGGACATTTACGCGAAACCAGAAAATCGCCAAGCCCTCGAAAACTCTAAGACTAGCGGTGCAGAAAAGGTTAAAGGTCCTGCCTTCGAAGCCGGTGATGTCGCTGATGATTTCTACACCGACGGAAAAACGGCACGTCTCGCCGCAAAAACTCTCGGTGAACTTAAGAAGAAAAATTCTCCGTTCTTCCTCGCAGTAGGATTCTCCAAACCACACCTCCCCTTCGTTTCCCCTAAGAAATACTGGGATATGTACGATGCGAACAAATTGCCTGACACCAGTAGCAAATACCCTGAAGGCGCCCCTCTCTACGCTAACGATAGCGATAGCGGCGAGTTACACTCGTACACCAATATTCCTCCGAAAGAGAAAAAACAAAGCTTCACCGCTCTGCCTGAGAAATTAGCCAAAGAGATGCGTCATGGTTACTACGCAGCCGTCAGTTACACCGATGCTAATCTTGGTATCGTTCTCGATGCTTTAGAAAAAGAAGGCTTAGCGGATAGCACCGTCATTGTCCTCTGGGGCGATCACGGCTGGAAACTCGGTGACCACCAAGAATGGGGCAAGCATACCAACTTCGAAACAGATACACGTGTACCGCTCATCTTCAGCTATCCAAACATGAAGAACGCTAACGGTAAGTCCGACTCACTCGTCGAGTTCGTAGACGTCTACCCTACTCTAGCTGATCTTTGCGGATTACCCAAACCAGAAACCGACGGCGTATCACTCCGTCCTGTTTTAGAAAATCCAACGGTGAAGGTTAAAGAAGTAGCTATTAGCCAATATCCTAAAGTGAATAAAGAAGCTCCTGCACTTAAGGATGGATTTATTAAAGGCGGTAAATGCAACATCATGGGCTACAGTATCCGCGACGAACGCTGGCGCCTCATCCTCTGGCGCGGCATCGAAGATAATAAGATTTACGATACTGAATTATATGACGAAGTAAACGCTCCAACCGAGCCTGTTAACTTAGCGAACAAGGCTGAAAACAAGGCTATCATCGAGCGTTTGTCTAAATTCCTGCCACCTGCGATCACTGCTCCTAATCCTAATGCGGTCGCAATCGGCAAAGGTAAGAAAAATAAACTCGTCGATACTACAGCTAAGAGCAAAGACGAAGACGCTATGTTTAGCGGCGTCGATACTAGTGGATCAGCAACTGCCGAACCCGCTGCTACTAAGACTCCAGAGCAAAACTCTGCCGACTTCAAAAAAGCCGATACCAATAAAGACGGCAAAGTAACCAAAGAGGAATTCTTAGCGGTCCGTAAAAAAGACCCAGCCAAGGCCGAGAAAAGTTTCCTTCGTTATGACGCCGACAAGAGTGGCGACATCAGTGAAGCTGAATGGATCAAAGCGAATACTAAGTAATTCTTCTTAGAGTGCTTTAAACAAAGACCTTCCACCCGGAAGGTCTTTTTATTTAGTCAGTCTTAATAACTGCATCAATAAACCCAATCCGGGCATCAAAATGCGGATTATGTCCACTTTCAGGCAGTGTAATGATATCAGCTAAAGGAAAGTACTTCTTAATTAAAATAGTATCCGCATCCGTAATGTAGTTCGACTTCCCTCCGCGAATAAAGCGCGTGGGGCCGTTGAAAATTTCCGAATCAGTAATATCGAAATCGAGAATCGATTGAAGTGATTGCGTGAGGGCTTCGCGATTCACGGTCCATTTCCAAACACCACTTTCATCACTGTTAAGATTGGTTAAAATGAACTGACGCATCCCCCAGTCAGTCACCGTATCCATGAGTTGGTTCTCCGCCTCACGACGTGATTTAATTTTCGTTAAATCAATCGAGTTCATGGCGGTAAATTCTACTCGTACGCGATCCGAGTAATTACGTGGTGCGATATCGACTACCGTGAGACGACTGACGAGCTCGGGATAACTCAGCGCTAAACGCATAGCCACTTTTCCACCCATGCTATGTCCCACCAGATGAACAGAATCCAATTTTTCGGACTGTAAAAAAGCACGAACGTCTTCTGCCATCGCGGTGTAACTACAATCATCATCCCAGGGTGAGCTACCGTGATTACGTAGGTCTAATCCGATGACACGATGTCCACTCGCCGCCAGCGAAACTCCCGCTGATTGCCAATTACGAGATGAACCAAGCAGACCATGCAAAATAACAATGGGCGAACCTGTACCACCCAGTTCACGTGCCGCTAATGGTAAAACTTTGGCCATCACCATCAGCCCAATCTTATTTGAGTCTTTGCTCAATGGTTATTTTCGAACTGCTCGCTCATCGACATTGTCTGCCAATATGTCTGATTCTATTGAAAATATTTGAGATTTAGTGTGAAAGTCTGGCTTTTGGTTTGTCAGCCGAGACTTTGCGGAGTTTGTTTTAATCGACCCAACGCACCATGTCATCCACCGGCCAGTCTACTCGATTCAACGACCCTAAAGTTTACGCAGGGGCACACACGGCGCTGATTACTCCTTTCCTGAACGGCAAAGTGGCTTGGGATGATTTAAAGAAATTGGTCGATTTTCAAATTGCCGCTGGAATCAATGGTTTGATTTCCGTGGGCACGACAGGCGAATCACCCACGCTCGGTTACGATGAGCACATCGAAGTGATTCAACGCACCGTTGAATATTCGGCGGGTCGCGTGCCTGTCATGGCAGGCACCGGATCCAATGCTACCACTGAAGCTTTAGATTTAACCAAGCGTGCGGAAGAAGTCGGGGCGGATGCCTTTTTACTCGTCGCCCCCTACTACAACAAGCCCAGCCAAGAGGGTCTCTATCGTCACTTCTCAGTCATCGCCGAATCCACCGCGAAGCCGATCATGCTTTATTCTATTCCCGGACGTTGCGGAATCGAAATCGAAGTCGAGACGGTCGTGCGCTTGCGCAAAGCCCATCGTAATATCATCGGTATCAAAGAAGCCGGTGGCCAAGTTGAGAAAGCTGCGCGCTTAGTCAAAGAGCTTGACCCAGAATTTTTAGTACTGAGCGGAGATGACTCCTTAACCCTAGCGTTTGGTGAAGTAGGTGCACAGGGAATTATCTCAGTGGCATCAAACTGGTTGCCCGCACCCGTTGCGAAACTGAATCAACTCGTCCAAGCCAAGAAATTCGCTGAAGCCAAAGTTTTACATAATCAACTCGCTGAAATCTTTAAGGTACTCTTCGTGGAGCCCAATCCAGTGCCCGTTAAGCATTTGATGCATCGAGATAAGCTCATCCAATCGACCGAAGTACGTCTCCCCCTCTGTGAGATGTCCGACGCGAATCGTAAACTTGTAGAAACCACCGCCGACGCTTATAAATCTTCCATCCGATGAGTCACTCCCTCCAAATCTTATTGAATGGTGCCAAGGGTCGTATGGGCCAAGCCATCATCGCTATCGCCCACAGCGAGAACGCTCAAGTATTCGCCGGACTCGATCAAGGTGACGATTTGAAAAAATCCATCAGCGGTGCCGACGTGGTCATTGATTTTTCATTTCACTCGGTAACTCTCGCTGTAGCTAAAATTTGTGCTGAACATAAAAAGCCTTTAATCATCGGAACCACCGGACACACCGCTGAAGAAAAAAAGCAAATCACCGAAGCTATCAAAGGTATTCCTGTGGTCTGGGCTGGAAATTATTCTGTCGGTGTCACCCTTCTAAACGCTCTAGTTCGTCAAGCCGCTCGTGCGTTAAGCCAAGCCGGTCGCTGGGATATTGAAGTTACCGAGATGCATCACCGTCTCAAAAAAGATGCACCCAGCGGAACGGCTGAAACTTTACTCAAAATTTTATTGGAAGAACGCAAACTAGCGGCTGATGCTCTAAAGCACGGACGTGAAGGCCAAGTCGGTGAACGTCCTCTCGGCGAAATCGGTGTTCATGCGATTCGCGGTGGTGACGTCGTCGGCGATCACACTGTCATGTTCGCCGCTGAAGGTGAGCGTATTGAGTTAACGCACAAAGCTGCGAACCGTGAAATCTTTGCGCGTGGTGCCGTCCGAGCCGCTCATTGGGTTAAAGGCAAGTCAGCCGGTATATACTCGATGGAAGACGTTCTAGGGTTAAAATAAGCTTACTGGGTAGGGGCGCGACTGCGTCGCGTCCTGACATCTCCCCTTGTCCCCGTGTCACCTTGCCCACGTGTCCCCTATATTTTACTACCTCCCTAATGCCGCCTTCACCAATTGATCGGCGGTGGCGCCTGAGCCGAGTTTAAGTAGGGCTGCACGGACGGCTTTATCGGCATCAACGGCCTTATTACCCAATGCAATTAAAGCTGCTACCGCATCGGACACTGCGGAAGGTTGGGCGTTAGAGGGCAGACTTGCACCGACCGCCGATGTACCGGAACCGGCGCCTACTTTATCGCGTAGTTCAATCACCAAGCGCTCAGCAGTTTTTTTGCCGATGCCAGGACATTGAGATAAAAGTGCAACGTCACCTCGTGTAATCGCATCGCACAATACAGGTAATGAAAGGCGACTTAAAATCGTGAGCGCTAATTTTGGACCCACGCCTGAAACTTTTTCGACCAGCAGACGGAAAAAATCACGCTCCTCGGGAACGGCAAAACCATACAGCGCTTGGCCATCTTCACGAAACGCATGATGAATTAATAAAAATATTTCTGATCCAACTCTAGGCAGGCGTTCAGCTGTCGTTACGGGAATATTTACTTCATAACCCACACCAGCAGATTCAATCACTACGCGAAGCACTGTGGCTTCAATTAATTTACCGCGAAGGGAAACTATCATAAGGTCGGATTAGAAATAATAGCGATTAGGACCGAACTTCGAGAATAAAACCTTTGAGGTAACGACTTTCCGGGAAATTTAAGAGAATCGGGTGGTCCGAAGGTTGCGAGACACGATCGAGTAAGATGGCCTGACGGCGAGCATCCCGTGCTGCCGATTCTATTACGTCGAAATACATTTCATCGGAGATGCGATGCGAGCAGGAGTAGGTCGCTAAAATACCTTTGGGTGAAAGCAGACGAAGAGCTCTCAAATTAAGTTCGTTGTATCCGCGCATCGCTCCGTCGACCGACTCCTTACTGCGGGCGAATGGCGGCGGATCCAAGATAATCAAATCAAAGGTCACTTCGCGATTAGCACCAAACCAATCAAAAACATTGGCGACTTCGAAAGTCGCATTGAGCTGATTACGCTCCGCGGCCATGCGAGCGGCCTGAATGGCGTCTTCAGATGAATCTAGACCCAGTACCGATAGAGCTCCGGCTTTTGCACAAGCTAAACCGAATCCACCTTGATTACAAAAGGTATCCAGCACGCGACGGCCTTTAGCTAATTGAGCGATGCGCGCATGTTGTTCGATTTGGTCGAGATACATTCCCGTTTTCTGACCGCCCACTAAATCGACTCTTACTTCAACCTCTCCGACTTTCATCCAGCACGGTTCGAGTGGGTTGCCCGACGCCGTAGTGATACTGTTATCCAAGCCTTCAAGTTTTCGAACCGAGGCATCATTTCGAATCACGATTTCACGCGGTTGTAACTCACGTTTCAAACAATCAATAATTTGGGGTAAGCGTTGATCGATTCCAAAAGTGAGAGCCTGTACGGAAAGTAAATCGTTATAGCGATCCACCACCAAGCCTGGTAAATTATCCGCTTCAGACCAAACCAAACGACACACCGGTCTGTTATTACGACGACGAATGGCTGCGATTACTAATTCGTCGAGCAGAGGTCCATCGAGAAAAACGAGGCGATGGGAGTAACGACGCCAGGCAATCTGCGACTTACTACTCCAGAGACCCGAACCCAGACTCTGGCCTTTAAGATCAAGGAGTTCCACACACTCCCCCGATTTCGGCAATGGACCATTGGTGATAATTTCCCCGAGAAATGCCCAGGGGTGACCAAAAAGAACGCGAGCCGGAGGGCCCGCTTTAAGACGTAGAGTTTGAAGCATTTTAATTTACAGCCCTTAATTTGGGCGTGATCCACAGGACAGTAAGAATGACCGGCAACCATGCAGCAACCACGGGAGGAATCGCTCCACTGTTACCAAAGGCGTTACAGAGTGCCGATATAAAATAAAATAATAGAAACAAGCCAAAGACTTTCGCCACGCCGACCATAGGACTCACGCGTCCTCCGACCACAGAGAATGGAATAGCCACGGCAATCACCACCAAACAGATGGCGGGTGCAGCCAAAATCGAGTGATAACGCATGGCGTAGGCAGCATTACGTCCACCCGCATTACTGCCCGTTTGATCGACGAAGCGATTCACTTCACGGAACGATAAAGAATCGGGATCGCGTTTAGCGAATAACATTACTTCGGGATCTTCATCATAATCCGGAATATTTAATTCAGTGAAACGCGGCTGGGCTAAAAGAGAGCCTGTTTCAGGATTAAATCTAGAATCGCGTCCCTCTTTAAAAATCCAGACCCACTGATTATTTATTTTTTTAAATTCCGCGAAGTCGGCCTTTATGCCACGAATTTTTCGCCCTTTTTCGTCAAAGGAATCAATGGAAACTTCAAAAGCTTGTCCGGTACTCAAACCCAACCGGGTAATCAGCCAAAAGCGATGCTTCTTGGTATTTTCGAAGGAGACGAAGTCGGACTGGCCTGAGGGCCGTACCGTCACACCTTTTGACTTCAGGGCGTTAAACTGTTCACGTTCGAGCAGACTGTTCTGAGCTTCGATCACATCAGGCACTAACACGGCGTTGAGCAAAATAAGTAGCGCAGTAAAAAATCCGCCGACCCACCAGAGCGGGGCGGTGATTCTTGAGATACCTACTCCCGCGGCACGCAACGCAGCAAGTTCCTGATTGCGATTCATCGTCGTCAAAACAAACACCGTGGAGACCATGAGCGAAATCGGCACAATCATCGCAACGCGAATCACGACGCTATAAAAGAAATAAATAAGGATATTTAAAAAAGAGGTCTTAAGATTAATGAATTCGGGAATCCAATTGTAGGCCTCGGATATGATGAGAATTCCACAAAAACTCGCTAAGCAGAGGCTAAAAACCTTGGCCCATTCTGAGAGAATATAACGATCGAGTAAACGCACCGCCATCGATGTCACCAGAGTCGCCCCAGCCAGCAATCCCAAAGGTTATCGATTGAACGGGCTGTGGGGCTGCAAATCCATTGCTCCAGGCCGACAAACCGTCCATTTATTCAATTAATATCATTTTTGAGTGTTTTCCCCTTGCCCCCGAACACTCCAACCCTTTTCTCCACCTTTCCACTTCTTACGGACATGACCCAGCACAATAGTTTCAAATCAAGCGCCAGTTCAGCTGGTGCCAAACGTAATGTACTCAAACGCTTCGAGCGCGTTGAGTTACTCAAGAAACGCGGCGTCATCAAGGACATCAAACGCGTTACTAAACTTCCTAAGACCAAACCAGAAGCTTAAGTCCGGGTCGCACCCTTTTGCGAAAAGCCCGCCTGGACATTCCAAGCGGGCTTTTTTGTTTTAAGACTAAAACCCACGCTCGCCTAGCCCTCCTCTTTTTCTCATCCTTCATCTAATACCTTCGGCGTATGCAAAACTCTGGCTCCAAATACCGTCCCTTCCAAACGGTGCGTTTAGAAAAACGTCAATGGCCCGACGCGTCGATCACCCACGCGCCTCGCTGGTGCTCGGTCGACCTGCGCGACGGTAATCAGGCCTTAGCCATTCCAATGAATGTCTCTGAAAAATTAGAGATGTTTAAAATGTTGTGCGATATTGGCTTTAAGGAAATTGAAATTGGATTCCCTTCTGCCTCCGACACCGAATTTGCTTTCACGCGCGAACTCATCGAAAAGAAATTAATTCCGAACGATGTTTCTATTCAAGTCTTAGTTCAGGCTCGCGAACATTTAATCCGTCGCACCATCGAATCCTTAAAAGGTGCCCATCGTGCCATCGTACACCTCTACACTCCGACCAATCCAGCCCAACGCGAAATCGTTTTCGGCTTATCCAAAGAAAAGGTATTAGAAATGGCAGTGGCCGGTACGCAATTGGTTCGTCAATTAACGGACGCATTACCGGAGACGGACTGGCAATTTGAGTTTAGTCCAGAAACCTTCGTATTAACTGAAGCAGAGTATGCGTTAGAAGTTTGCGAAGCGGTTTCGCAAGCTTGGGGTGCGACCGCAGAAAGAAAAATCATCTTAAATTTACCGCTGACCGTTGAAGCTGGCACACCGAATACCCACGCGGATCAGATTGAATGGTTCTGTACTCATTTAAAAAATCGAGCGAGTGCCGTTGTTTCATTACACACCCACAATGATCGCGGAACGGGCGTTGCTGCGACTGAATTAGGTTTAATGGCAGGCGCTGATCGCGTTGAGGGCACCTTATTCGGTAACGGTGAACGCACGGGCAACTTAGATATCGTTACCGTTGGGTTAAATATGTTCTCCCACGGCATTAATCCTCAGTTGAACTTTAAAAACTTACCACAGATTCGTGAAATCTACGAACGTTGCACGCGGATGAGCGTTCACGAACGTCACCCCTACGCAGGAGATTTAGTTTTTACCGCATTTTCTGGCTCACACCAAGATGCGATTAAAAAAGGTATGGACCGTCGAAACAAAGACGGCGGACATAGTGCCTGGCAAGTCCCCTACCTCACGATTGACCCAATGGATATTGGTCGATCCTACGAAGCTATCATCCGTATTAATTCGCAAAGTGGTAAAGGCGGAGTCGCCTATATTTTAGACCGCGAATTCGGTTTCGATCTACCTAAGCTCATGCACCCTGAAGTGGGAAATAATATCGGACAATACGCCGATAGCTTAAGCCGCGAATTATCACCTAAAGAAATTCACGAAAAATTCCGTTTGGAGTTTGTGAATGTTTCTACACCGATTGAATTAATCGATTTCAATACACAATCCACCAGCAAGGAATCGGTAAAGTGCACGGCGGAAGTAAAATACCGTGGAGAAAAAATGTACATTGAAGGCCAAGGTAATGGTCCGATCAGCGCTTTGGTCCATGCGATTGCCAATAAGGGCTGGGCCAAGTTCACCCTACGGGATTATCGCTCACACGCCTTATCCTCCGGCGAAGAATCTTCGGCGGCCGCTTATGTGTCCTTACAATCTGAATCTGGTAAAACCGTATGGGGTTGCGGCGTAGATCCAAATATTGAAATCGCTGGTCTTAAAGCTCTAGTAAGCGCAGT
>JBAXIK010000049.1:0-11132 GCA_037138415.1 Opitutia bacterium
GCGATTGATGAGCGTGATGGTAAAAAGCATGCTGTGATTAAGGATGTTTCTGGAAAAGTTTTATTTGATGGTGATGTGACTACGGATGAGGACCGCGCTAAAATGAATCCTAAACTCCGCGACCGACTTAAGTTAGTCGAAACCAATTCATTTAAAATTCAAAGCGCACCCGTTGAAGAAATTAATTCCGACGAACCCGTCCTTCCTAAAAAGAAAAATAATCCTCGAGATGGGGCGTAACAGGTAGGGGCGCGACTGTGTCGCGTTATACACTACCCCTTGTCACCATGTCACCTTGCCAACTTGTCCCCTGAATTATTCTGGCGGCGGTCCGCCAGAAGGGGGTCCGCCCATTCCACCGTTAGGAGGTCCGCCAGCTCCACCTTTTTTCTTCTGACTTGTTCCACCTGCTTGTCCGCCGAGATTTGAATGGGGATCCATCTTCTGCTTACTGAAGGTAGCATCAGGCGTGCCCTTAAATTTACGTGGGATAAAGGGATACTCCTCCGTCATTACATAATAATAAGTACCTTTAGGGAATTCAGGAGTGATACCCGTGCGGCCACCGAACTCATCGAGATCGCCAGATCCAGCGACGTATTCAAAGTCTAAACCAAACGAACCATCAGGCTTTCCGGATGGAGCATCCGTTCCACCAGGGCGATTTTCTTTCTTCAATTGATAGCTGCTCTTTAATGGTTTGATGGGGCTCTTGTCGTCGTCCGCCTTAGTGTATCCATAAATAGCATACACAGGATAACCATCCGCCGCCCAACCGACTTGCGTCATTTTCTTTTCTCCACCGGAGAGACGATTAAAGAGCAGGGTAGGAATGCCATGATAGTGATAAGCACCATTGGGCTGAACGTGGGCATGGCTTTCATCTAAACCCAACCCGACTTTAATTTTAGGTGTCGTTCCCATCACAGTATTACTCATGAGCGCTTCGTAGTGCCATGGGTTGCTGCGGTCGCCGTCATTATAAACTTCGGCTGTACCTGGATCAAAGACTACGCCGTTGAGTGCCACGCCCCAAGCCGAACCACCGCGGCTGGCTTGTCCGGTTGATGGCTTTGGATTAGCTGGAACTTCTAAATGATATTTTTGCTCGGAAATCGTATTCGGATTTCCTTTGGCGGGATACTTCGCGACTTTGTGGTCAGGAATTCCGTTCGACTCAATGATACGCTTATCACCTTTAACTGTGATGGTGACTTTATTTTGGCCCGGCGCTTCGGAGTCGGACTTAATTAAGGTCGGTCCAGTGATGGCCGCCGCAGCAGCGAGTAAAAGTACAGAGGTGGTAAGTATTTTCATACATTTATTAAAACCCTATAAAACGAGAGAGGTTGCGAGAATTTAATAGAATGTCTGAGGCTTGCTTTTCGATTTTGCTTACCTAGGTTTAGGGCATGGATACGACTATTTTGCTTTCACGCAGTGTGGCCGCGCTCAATGGCCTCGCCACCGTGTTGTTAGTTCTCGGATACCTCGCCATCCGCCGAGGCGATCGCCAGACCCACGGCAAGTTTATGGCCACCGCCTTCGTGACTTCAGCCCTGTTTCTAGGCGTCTACCTCTATTCTAAATGGCATCTATGGTCTGCCTTAGGCCGTACCAATATCACCTACCGCCCTGAAGTTGTTGGCCTTACTTGGGACAAGTTAGTTTATTATATTATTTTAGTACCCCACGTCATCTTAGCGATTGTGGTTACCCCTTTCGTTATTCGGGCTGTCTTACTGGCCCGAGCTGGACGTTTCGAAGACCACAAGCGTCTCACCCGTGTCGTTTTCCCGGTTTGGCTTTATGTCTCGATCACGGGCGTCATCGTCTGGGCCTTCATGGAACTTAGCGGGTCGCTGGCGGCCGCGACTTCTAAGTTGATTCCTTGATTTTCGCCTCGCTCCGTTGGCGATAATAACTTTTATACTATTCATAGAAAATATGGATAGTTTCGATCAGCCCACCACCAATCCGCAGACGGAAAAATTCTTTGTTTGGGCGAGCGTACTTTTATTTCTCGGTGTTTTAAGTTTCGTCTACTCCACTTATCAAAGCGAAGAAGATCGTCTTAAGGCTTTGCAGGGTAACGAAGATCAAAAACAAAAAACTTACAGCACGATTGAACGTCAGCGCGAACAAACCCAGCGCTACATCGAGCGCTATGATAGTGACCCGGAATTTGTACGCGACCAAGCACGTGAACGCCTCGGTGTGGCCACGGAAGGTGAGATTGTGATACGTTTAGACCCGAATAGTGGTCTGGCTAAGCCTGCTCAGCCCAATTCATCAAGCAAGTCGTCACCTAAGTAAGTGTCCTTGCTTGATTTGCGGATAGGGTCGGACATTGATAGTACATCATGTCCGTAAGGAAAAAAAAGCAAGTGACCTGGGGAGGGCGGTTTAGCTCTGCCCCTGCCGAACTTATGTTAAGCTTCGGTGAGTCGGTATCTTTTGACCATCGGTTATGGGAGCAAGACATCCGAGGCTCGAAGGCCCATGCGACAATGCTTTCGAAAGTCGGTATTTTAAAATCCTCTGAATGCAGTGCGATTATCAAGGGTCTCGATTCTATCGCGAAAGAAATTCAGTCCAGAAAATTTAAATGGAGTCGGGACTTAGAAGACGTGCACATGAATATTGAAAGTGCTCTGACTAAAAAAGTTCCGGCCGCTGCGAAACTTCACACCGCAAGGTCCAGAAACGACCAAGTGGCCACCGACGTAAGACTCTGGATTAAAGATCAATGCACTGTCCTCGATTTAGCCTTTATTAAACTGCTCAAAACTTTACTCACTCTCGCCGAGAGTAATGCCGATGTCATCATTCCTGGTTACACGCACTTACAAAGAGCTCAGCCCGTTTCTGTCGCCCATCATCTTCTCGCTTATGTTGAAATGTTTAATCGGGATAGAGCGCGGTTTAATCAAGTAGCCGATTCCGCTAATTGGTGTCCGCTCGGCTCTGGCGCTATCGCTGGCACCACACTTCCTATTAAAAGAGAAATCACCGCTAAGCTTTTAGGCTTTGTGGACTCAAAAGGAAAAGCACGGGTCACCAGAAATTCGATGGATGCAGTAGCGGATCGGGATGTAGCTTCTGAATTCTGTTTTGCGGCTGCACTTTGCGGCGTTCACTTATCCAGACTCGCGGAAGATGCGATTCTATGGTCGAGCGCAGAATTTGGATTCGCAAGACTGCCCGATGCTTTCTCGACGGGTTCGTCCTTGATGCCTCAAAAGCGGAATCCCGACTCCATGGAATTACTCAGAGGTAAGTCCGCGCGGTTCCAGGCATCACTCGTTCACTTACTGACTCTCACCAAAGGTCTGCCTCTCACTTATAACAGAGACCTCCAAGACGATAAGCCGCCTCTATTCGATGCAGCTGATCAATTAACTTTATCGTTAGCGGTTGCTGAGGCTTCATTAGCGGGCACGACATTTAATAAAGCCAAATGCTTAGCGGCGGCTTCAGATCCTGCACTGCTCGCCACCGATTTAGCTGACTGGTTAGTTAAGAAGGGAATGCCTTTCAGACATGCCCACCACGCGGTCGGCAGACTCGTCGCCCTCGCTGAAAAACTAAAGACTCCTTTGGATAAACTCAGCGACAAGGATGCGCAGACTGCGGATAAAGCTTTCACCAAGGGTTGGAACGAAGTCTTTAATTTAAAGAGAGCCTTTGCGGCGCGGGAAAACACCGGCATGCCTGGCCCCAAAGCGATTGCTCAACAAATTAAGAATTGGAAGAAGTCTATCCGTTAAGGTTCGAACTGCGGACTGCCTAACTCGCTGTCTGGTTTAAGCAGATTCTTGCTTGGATCGAATTCTAGATTCCGGTCGTTAGGCTTACCATTGAAATAATGGGTCATACCAACACTACCTTCGCGATTGAGTGTGATCGGGCCTTGGATCTTTCCGTAGTGAGCTGAGATAACTTTGCCGTCTTTGTCTAACTGTACCCGACTGCGATAAAATATCCCACGATAATTTTCCCAGTCAGCGCCATTAATCACTAAAGTCTTAGTATAATTATTATCTGGTGCCTGATGAGGTAATTTAAGTTCTGAATACGAAATGATTTCGTCTACACTATGAAATCCAGCCGATGCATCGATGGCTTCGAGTTCAAGATAAGTCTGCGCTAAAGATTCTTTATCGCAGTGCAGTCGCATTTTTAAATCGGCGACGATTCCTTTGCCCTGTGGTTGCACCCAATCACCCACTTTTAAATCATACTCATACCACTGATTGTTCTTGGGAAATTTTAAACCCTCCGACTGATTTCCAGTATGGTGTCTTACGTAGAGAGCAGTCGGATTAATTCTTTGGGGTAGTTTGATTAACTGTTTTAAGTCTTGGCTACCTGAGATGTCGTAAAGTCGAGCTTGGTAGTGTCCCGATTTATTTACCTCCACATATAAACTCTCGAGTGTGTTGGCAGTAGCCTTGAAAACTCCATCCGGATTGGTCTGTCCAGTCACCACTTCGACCTTACCCGACTCGGCCTTATTAAATTGTACAATACACTGTGCCGCGGGTACGGGATTTCCCATTTGATCAGCGACTTGTAGGTCTACGCGAATCTCCTTCGCCGATAATAAATTCATCCCCATTAAAATGTAGGCGAGAGTTCTCATTTTAGAAGTCCTTGGCTGACCATCATTTGGAAGGTTGGATAAATAATCGGCAAGGCGACATTTTTAATATCACTGTGCAGCCAGCGCTGTTTTTGTGAAGGTTTTTCATGTCCCGCCGTCGGCCAGTGCGTGGTGCTTCTTCCGAGGAGCTCCAAATCATAGTTGAACTTAACTTGGTCGTTTAAACTCGTGACCCCCGTGGCATAAGTCATCGCTGGTATTCCCCGAGCCAACAGATCATAAATAACCCTAGGTTCTGACGCCTTTAAGGCCCCGGTATTTTTCTGACTACTTTGAATTTCCCGTTCGGAGAAATAGTCAAAGAAGGGTCTGTTGATTAAACGTGAATTAGAAATCGTCCGTGCCTGGCTCGGCGTGTACTTAACTTTAGAGCCCTCATTCGCATCGGCCCACAGCCACCAATCGTCGTTGAAAGCCCAGCCTGCCTGACGTCGATCCATGAAAACACTAGCTACTGAATTGTACCACGAGAGGCCTTTGACTAATTCTTGGTATTTCCAGGCATTATCTGAGAAGTTAAATCCTTGGTTGAAGACTAATTTTACAATCGAGGCCTCCGCGACACTATTAGCTTTTGCGATAACTTCATCACCTCCCGAGTAGAAGTTTGAGACGACTTTCTGAGATTTATTAAATTGATTACGCCAAGTTAATTTTGAGCGTGCGTCAGTGGATGGGAATAGCTCGTTCCAATAACTGGCATAGAGATTATAATCATATTTTCTCCAATTTAATTCGGTCATATTTTGTCTTTGGGTTAGTGTGCTGCAATTACTGGAGTACGCTTCAGCAGGTATCGCGGCGTTAATCGCAAGGTAGGATTGTACGCCTAGATTGCCTCTTTGAATGGCGTTACCGACAACGGCATTACCCAGGCTATGACCGGCTAAGGTGATGGGTCCGTCGACGAAACTAAGTAGTTTTTTAGCTAAAGCATCCCCCGTTTGAAAAGATCGGAAGACTGCTTCGTGATAGTCGGGTGCGGTGTCTCCACGCCAAGTTACACCAATGAATCGGGCCTGACTGCCTGACACGTAAAACCTTTTAAACATCTCATTGTTCCATCCTCTAGCCTGTTGGGCGTTTACATGAAAGCCGTGAACAAAGACGAAGTATTTTTTACTATTCTGACTGTCGGGCCATCCGGTAGGAATATCAACCTCCGTGGCTCGACCATAATTTGTAGGACTGTCGGGAATCTTTTTGCCCTCATAACTGGTTACGACGTCGCGTAGATTAACATGCCGATACATGCGCTCAACGTCGTCCAGGTGTAAGGGCAGTGATACCTCTAGGCATTTTTTCCCAGCTTTTTCGATTTTAAAGACTAAAGGTGCCCGCGTTTCTTTGCGTCCTTCAACCATAATAATTACTTCACCGTTATTGATCATTCTTAAGATTTGTGACTCCGATAACTCTATGGACGAATTTATGGGATGAACTTCCGCCTGTGACCACGGTTGATTAAAGGTGTCTCCGTAAATATCGGAATTTATCTTTTGATTAAAACTTCCTGCATTACTTGCATTGAGTCCGGTAAAAACGATACTCACTGCGCTGTCAGCCTGACTTAAAATATACCGCGTCTGTCCATCGGGCGGATACGCCTTGATAGCTTCAGAAAAATCGAGACTTACAGGAAAGAAGTCGATTAGGTCCCGTAGTGAATTGATTTTCTGATCATTAAAATCAGCTTCACTTGAAAGGGTAGTGCTCCAGTCGTTTCCGCCAAATTCTGCCGTATCAGAGTCATTATTAATCCAAAAATAAAAGGGTCCATTACCGCGCGGACCTTCCCCGGAAGCGATTTTCCCGTCTCGATTTAAATCTACATTAAAACCGGCTCGTAGTAGATAAATATCATCAATAAAAACGGGTAAAGTTTCTCCGTTATTGGGTGAGATTGATAGCCAAAACTGTTGCCCAGTGTCGGCAACGTTAATTCTAAATTGGGTAGAAACATCCTCCCATTGTTCAACGTCGCTAGGTTGAAAATTATTTATATAAATAATTTTTCCCCTAGTAGTAGAAATTTTTACCTGATAATTCTTGGCTGATAAATTATTAGCTAGTTGTCGGTGTTTCCATTTTAAAATATAACTACCGCTTCGAGAATTTTTCAGTGGTTGCTTAATACCATTTCCCACAGATAGAAATTGTTTATCATCTAACTGCCACACTTGTACACTAGTACCGCGGTTCGGCTCCCATCCGTCCAGCGATGGCAATTCAGTCCATTGTGCGGCCTGATTTCCGAATGCAGCTTGGTTGGACTGTTTTAATTTAGAGGGTAAGGTGACTTTATTATTTATCAGCAAATTTTTAGCTCCCTTAAGCTGCTGCAAAAGTGCTGATGGTGGTGCTGGCCGACTCGTTTGCAGGGATCTAGTCACACTAAAAGGTACGACGGTAGCATTCTCCCGTTCATCATAATCACTGATACCGTCGTCGTCGCTATCGGCCTTATTGGGATTGGTTCCAGTATTAATTTCATCAGCCAAACTAAGACCGTCATGATCTGTGTCACTTAAGCCGTCCTTTTTATCGAGCGGATTCAACCCCAGGGAGATTTCAACCGCATCGCTAATGCGATCGCCATCCTTATCTCGAAGTAGGTTTTCACTTAAGCTGGCAGCAGTAAGGTGAGAGTCGCAAGCAAAAGACAGCGATAGACAGAATAGTGCAAGGAATGTTTTTTTCATTCCTCACAGGTTATTAAAATTTATGCTAAAACAATATCGAGACGATGAGCTTCATCGCCTGAATACTTTACTGGGTCGGGCCTTAGTACTTAATTCACTTCGAGAGTCAGGACGGCGGCGCTGCAGGCGGGGAGGGCGATTTCAAATCGTCCGGCGGACCCTTTGATATCTTCGCGTTTCTCAAGTTTCCAGGTGCCGTCTTTATTCACGGTGCCCTCGCCGTAACTGACCGCCATTTGTTCAGTAGGTGAGCTAGCACTGAGACGGGTAATGGTTCCGTGAGTTCTCTTAGAGTTGGCTAAGACAACCGCATTGCTGGCCTTGCTTAATTCTTTGTTAATCACGATCACACGGAGTTTTCCGTCGGTGCCAAGCGTAGCGTGACTGACCACATTGCCGGTCGATTTAGTATCTGCTTCGATTAATTTTCCGTTTCCGGCATCTTTAAATAATAACAAAGAGTAATAGAGAGGACGTACCGCATAGTTCTTCTTATCTTTGTCGTAACTAATCGCGGTATAGCCGTGTTGCCCAAAGATGGTGTGAAGGTTGACGCCGGTGGCTCCGTGTTCGGCGACATCGAATAGGAAGTCCGACCCCCATACCGCAGCTGCGAATACGTCACTCACGCCATCGGTGCCGCCCATCGATGCGGAATTGCACTCGGCTAAGCGCCAAGGTACGCCCGCTTTTTTGGCCGCAGCAAAGTGTTTATCGGCCATCGCAATCGTTTTCTTCTTCGAGCCGTCGCTGAGGAGGCTTTCACAGGTGGGTGGAGGTGTACTAATCGCCGAAGTGGGGTAGAAGTGCGAAGTGGATAAACTCAGCTTATTTTTAAAGTCGGCGACGCAGGGTTCGAAGAACTTGAAACCACCGCTAGTCGTTGCCGGTCCGATTAAATTGATACCTGGGTTTTGTTTTAAGATAACCGCCTGAGCTTTTTCTAATTCCGGTTTGTATTGTGAATAGTCATATCCCTTTTCACGTAATTTTTTAGTATCTTTGTCGTAGTGATCTGGCTCATTCCCAATTTCGAAGCCCATAATGGACTTTCCGCCAATCTTGACCGCATAGCTGATTTCATCAGAGAAAAGTTCGGGTGTATTACTCGAGAGATTCACCGCGTGAATTACTTTCCAGTCTATGCTTTTAATAAAACCATAAAATTTATCCATATCGCTCGTGGTAGCGACGAAAATTCCTTTAGCCGGTTTTTCTTTGGGTGTTTCGCGCGACCATTGGGTGAGCTCCACTTTGTTACCGCCGAATCTTAAAACTCCAGAACCGAGATTTTTGTGTAGATTAACTAAAATGAGATTGTCTGGACGAAAGTGATTTTCGGTGACGGCAGATTTTTCATAACTGAGCCCTATGAAATTCGCAGGAATGGTGCCCATAGTTTTCTCACTTAAAACAGAAACGGTTGTCGTGGTGGCATCGGCAGCCCAAGCGGATAGGCTTGAAAGTGTGAGAGCGAGAAGGCCTGAATAGAGTTTCATCTTAGATTAAGACCACAAATTAGACTAAAGGTTGCGAGTAACACAAAATAATTACAGATTAAATTGCAAATAAGGGGCTAAATTGGAGATTAGAACTTATTCATGATGACTAGATTTTTACTAAGCCTGTGCTGGGTGAGTCTCGCCTGGGCTGCAGCCGATCCACCCAACGCTAAGGATTTCGATTCTTGGCCGAAAAATCGTATGGAACTGCAATCCCAATTCGCAGTTCTGCAGGCTAAACTCGCCAAGGATTCGACTAAAATTATTGATGAAGATCAGCGCGAGGCTCTCGCCTTTTTCACCTCGCTCTCCCAGTTCAAAAAAGATTTTTCTACTTCGGAGGAGAAACGATTCACTTATTGGAATAATGAATCGCTCTGGTTATCTAAGAATTGGACCAAGGGTGAATGCATAAAGCAAACGGTTGATAAACTAAGGGCGATTTTAGACGAAATTAACGCGACCAAACTTTCCGCCTCTCCGCCTTTTTCTAAACCCGACATTAATTCAGCTCAGAAACTTCTCAACGCAGTCCGGAATGCAACCGACTTAGATAAAGAATTACAGCAGAAGGCTAAAGTCTTAGTAAAATAGTGTTACTGACGTAAAATTACTTTTTGCGTGCCCTTTTTTAGTCCCGGCAAAGATTTTTCTTGGGGATCGAAACTTAAGGTCAACTCAAGCGTCAATTTACTATCATCGAACTGAAAACTGCATCCGTTAATTAATTGGCTATTTGTGTCTGCATCAATTTCTCCATTATAACCCTTCCAGGATTTTTTCCATTCGTTAAAATTAATAGGCTCACCGGGGTCGAAACAAAAGCGTTTTTCGCTCGATCCAGCATCATAGAAATTATTATCCAGTTTTCTATCCTCACTGCGCAGTTGATCGGGTGCCGTTAATTTGAGCAATAAGCCTTGTTTGCTGATAATGATATTTTGATAAAGATTACAATGAGCGGCACTCCAATTTCCGTCTCGTTTGCGGTCCAGGGAAAATTGTATTCCGCACACTTTGCTGCCTAAAATAAGATTTTTTTGGATAGTTAATCCGCCTGACTCTCGCGTGCGGATACCGATGTCGTTGTTAATTAGAATATTTTTTTCCACAACTGCCGATGACGACGAACCTACCTCGAAATCTATGCCTACTCCCTGATTTATACAGATATTTCCGACAACCTTAGTTTCTTTTCCAGCCCCTTCATCGAACCAGATTCCCCATGTCCCGTAGTTATTACGGACCAAATTTCCTTCTACGGTCGAGAAACTCGGACCATGTAGTTTAATTCCAGCACTCTCCCATCTTTTTTTTCCGGTGAACTTCATACGATTGTTTCGTTCCACTATATTATTTTTAATAACTAAGTGTGTTCCTCCATAAGAAGCTGTCCCGGCCGCACCATTATCCGAAATTACATTATTCTCAACATGATGACCTTTAGATCCACCCGCTTGACCGTTTTCACCCTTTTCCAAGTCTGACATATTATCACCCTCATTGCCTAAATCGATACCTACCGCGCTCGCGAAACGTATAATGTTATTCTTTATAGTCCAATAGCGTCCAGAACGGGTGCCCACCATACCCGCTTGCTGCCATTCGGGATTTTCACTTTCCCAAAAGTTAGTTGGATATTGATTGCTACATCTTTCAAAGATGAAGCCCTCGATGGTGATATACTCGAGTTGCCGTTGGTGAGGCGCGAATAGTCTTCGTTGCGTTGTTATTTCAACCTGATGCTTGTTCGGTGAATCGTCGGGAAAGTTTATGTAAATCTCACCGTTTTCATACCGCCAAGACTTAGGCGCAGACTTCATTTTACTTTCAGTGGGTTCTTGAATGTAGCATTCATCGTCTACGAATACCTGGCCTAAGTTATAGGATAAATCTGGGTTACTCTGTGGGTATTTTCGGTCGAACTCTGGTTTTCCATCACGCCCATAGGGTGTTGATGAAAATGGTATTTTAAAAGGATTAGGCCCATCCTTCATGGACATATCCTTAAACATCTCGTCTGTTAATTTCCCTTTATAAATTCGATCGCCTAACTTTTGCCACTGCGGCTTCCATGGGTTGGATCCTCGGACAATTGCGCCATGTGGAGTGCTCGAAATATATTTTATCGGTTGATTTACTTTACCTCCGCGTGCCGGCGAAATTCGTTCGCGGTAAATTCCAGGAAGTACCATGACGGTGTCTCCAGACTTAGGCGCAGACTTCATTTTACTTTCAGTGGGTTCTTGAATGTAGCATTCA
>JBAXIK010000050.1:0-11094 GCA_037138415.1 Opitutia bacterium
AATACTTTGGGGACGGAAGATCGGGTTATTAAACGTGCACGCTTTGCCGTTCTTAAATCATTAAACTGTCCAGGTATCTTGGTCGAAGGCGGTTTCATCTCGAGCCAGACCGAAGGGGCGCAAATCGCAAATCCGAACTACCGTCAGAAACTCGCGGAATCCGTGGCGGCGGGGATTACTGATTACAGCAATCGACTCAAGCCGTAGGATTTGAAACTTCCGCTGTGCTGTTTTTTAGATAGACTGAACTTCTGATGCGGTTCTATCTGCTCATTTTAATTTGTCTTCTAGGGGTGGAACTGCGTGCCGACATTGATCCGACAACGACGATTGTTTTAGCCAATGATAATGTTCCTGACGGAATTTTGATTGCGAAAGCGTTGATGCGTAAAAGGGGAATCCCTGAATCCAATCTCATCACCCTGCCCTTACCTACGACCGAAGAAATAACTTGGGAACAATACAGCGAGAGCATTCTGAATCCGCTGCGTCGACAACTTCTGGAAATAAAATTGATTTCAGGAAAAATAAATCGTGAAAAAGATTTATATGGTCGGGAAGATTTTATCCCAACCGAGAATCCAAAAATCTCATGGTTGATTACCGTCTATGGTGTGCCCTTAAAAATTAAATCCAGTACATTTAAGCCCGCTACCGAAACGCGTGAAATAACTCGTGGCGACCAAGCTTGCGTGGATAGTGAGCTTGCCTTGTTAGCGGCGGTAAATCTCAACCCCGTGGGCGCAAAACCCAATCCCTGGTTTGGTCAGGACTTTCCTGACTCTACAGAAATTACTGAAATCGTTCGCACCAGCCGACTCGACGGACCAACTCCCACCGACACCTTAAAAGCACTCATGGGAGCGTGGCGGGCGGAGGAATTAGGCCTGCGAGGACGCAGTTATGTCGACGTCGGTGGGCCCTACAAAGAAGGCGATATCTGGTTTAAAAATTCAGCAGAAATCACCCAACTCTATGGTTTCCCAACCGATGTAGACTCATCACCTAAACTTTTTGATGAGCGGGCGAGGTCAGATGCTCCGGCATTTTATTTAGGTTGGTACACACAAACTCCAAGCGGACGATTTGCTTTACCTCGCGTCAAATTAGCACCTGGATGCATCGCATTACACCTGCATAGTTTTTCGGCGTGCTCGCTTAAAAAACCTGAAAACAATTGGGCGGCCTTACTGGTGAGACAAGGCGCCGGACTCACCTCGGGTAATGTTTATGAACCCTATTTAGGTTTCACGATGAGACCTGATTTTTTAGTGAATGGACTCATGCACGGAAAATGTGCGGGGGAAGCGGCGTGGTATGCGACACCCGCAGTCAGTTGGCAGGGAACTATTTTAGGAGATCCCTTTTACAAACCCTTTGCGGTAAATATCGCGACTCAGTTAAAAAATTACATAGATAAACCGGATGAGCTTGGACCTTACGCGACGGTTCGTGGATGTCTGATTCGCAAAGTTAAAAACCCTGAACTCAATCTCGAGTTAATGCTTACCACATTAAAAAGAAAGCCATCCATTCCATTGGCTTATGAGTACGCGAAAGCCTTACTTGAAGAGGGCAAACCAGTCGTCTGGCCGATTGATGATTGGAGCGAATTGAATAATTTGGACGACGGACTCGTTTGGGAACTCGGACAGTTTTTAATGAAAAATGGTCAAAAAGAACTGGGTCTTAAGGTTTTACAGTCTTTAATCGTCCGTGAGGGGTGGAGCCAAGACCCTGATTTAAGGAAAATAATTACTAACACTGGGTCATAATCGACTTGCAATAGGGGGTGCAAACAGGTTCTTTCAACCTCCCTTTAGCCCGCTAACTTGTGTTAGTGGAATCTCTAAAGGTTCGTTCCTAACAACAACCAAAACCCTGGAAACGTCTTCGGACGCCCAGGACAACTAGTCAAAAAAAACATAATATGAGCATCATGGAAAAACTGCTCGCCGATTCTAATTTCGGCGCGCTCAAACCTCACTCGGTCATCAAAGCCAAGGTCACGGAAATCCGTGGCGATAAAGACGTCGTCGTAGACATCAAAGGCAAGTCCGAGGGATTCATCCCCCAATCCGAATTCCCCGATATGGCTGAAATCCAAGTCGGTATGGATCTCGAAGTTTATCTCGAGAAACTGGAAAACAAGGATGGCACGCCGACCGTTTCTTACGATCGCGCGATTCAAATTCGTAAATGGGAAAGCATTGAAGCCAACTGCCAAGAAGGCTCCATCGTTCAAGGCCGCATCAAGTCTGTCGTTAAAGGCGGACTCATCGTCTCTGTGGGCGTGGACGCATTCATGCCTTCCTCCCAAATTGATATCAATCCTCCGAAGAACCTCGATGTCTTCGTTGGTCAAACTTTCGATTTCAAAATTATCAAGATTAACAAAGAGAAGAAAAATCTCGTCGTCTCCCGTCGCGAGCTCATCGAAGAGCAACGCGGTGAAAGCCGTCGTAAACTTCTTGAAGAAGTTAAGCCTGGTACCATCCGTCGCGGTATCATCAAGAACATCACCGACTACGGTGCTTTCGTGGATCTCGATGGTCTCGATGGTCTCTTACACGTCACCGACATGAGCTGGGGCCGCATTGGTCACCCAAGCGAAGTGGTGAAAGTAGGCGAAGAAGTTACTGTGATGGTGGTTGAGGTGGATCGTGATCGCGAACGCGTATCACTCGGTCTGAAACAAACTCAACCTAATCCATGGGAAGGTATCGAAAAGCGTTACCCAGTGGGTCAAAAAGTTCATGGTAAAGTCGTCAACCTCGTTCAATACGGTGCCTTCATTGAAATTGAAGGTGGCGTTGAAGGACTCGTTCACGTTTCCGAACTCTCCTGGACCAAGCGCGTTCAGAAACCTTCTGACATTCTTAAAGTCGGCCAAGAAGTCGACGCGGTCATCATCAGCGTTAACAAGGAAGAGCAAAAAATCTCCTTGGGCATCCGCCAACTCGAAGAAAATCCATGGGAAAAAGTTCGTCACAACTATCCCGTGGGCGCTCGCGTTCATGGAAAAGTTCGCAACCTCACCAACTACGGTGCGTTCGTGGAACTCGAAGATGGTATCGATGGCATGGTTCACGTCACCGACATGAGCTGGACCCGTCGTATCAACAACCCTGCTGAAGTTATGAAGAAGGGCGACGACGTGGAAGCGATTGTTCTCGATGTAGATATCGATCAACAGCGCATATCCCTCGGTGTTAAACAAATTCAAACAGATCCTTGGAGCGACATCGACAAGAAGTTCCGCATTGGTGACCTCGTTAAAGGTAAGGTTTCCAAAGTGGCTAACTTCGGTGCGTTCATCGAACTCTCAGAAGAAATTGACGGTCTCGTTCACGTTTCTCAACTCGCTGAACAGCGCGTGGAAAATGTTAAGGACGTCGTCAAAGTCGGCCAAGAAGTCAGCGCACGTGTTATCAAGATTGATAAAGAAGACCGTCGTATCGGTCTCTCCATCAAGGCTGCTAACTACGATGCAGAACGCTTACAGGCCGAAATCTCCTCCTACGAGCGTATCAAAGGACCTTCCACTGGCGGCGCCCCTGCGGCTCCTTCAACGGGTGGCGGTTCCACAGGTTCCTCGGGCAGCGGAGACTTCAACAGTCTCGGCGACTTGCTCGACAAGGCCGGCAACTAATCCCTCGATTAGCTTCCACATCAAGACCCTGGGAAACCAGGGTCTTTTTTTGTGTCCAGTTAACGAGCACTGTTTAGTCTTACCGTATGCGGGGCACATTACTTGTATTAGACCGTCTGCCCGAACTAGCCTTTTTACTACCCTGGATTAATTACGCCTGTACCTTCTTTGTCATTTACCGAGCCGCCTGGGCGAGAGTGACCGGTTTCTATATTTTATTTTGGATAAGCGTAGCGATTCTCATCCCTAAGTCCGCAGCACTCGTTTTATTTATCTGGGGCGGTCGAAAATACACTCAACTCGCACGCAACAAAAGAGAGGTTAACGCCGTCGCCAAAAAACTCACGAGTGATTCCGAAATTCAAGGCAATCGCTTCACAGTGCTGGGTGACGAAGATGGCAAAATGATGCTCGAAACTTTATTGCGAGAAATTCGTCAGGCCCAAAAAAGAATTCATATCGAAACTTATATTCTTAAAGCAGATGCGATTGGACGTGAAATTATTTCTGCTCTGGCGCAGCGAGCGCGGGCAGGAGTTGAAGTGCGATTGCTTCTCGATGGGGTCGGTAGCCTCGGTACTCCACAGTTTTTATGTCAGCCCCTGATTAAAGCGGGCGGCGAAGTCGCTCAGTTTAATCCGATTTTACCGATGCAAGGTAGAGGATCGGCGAACTGGAGGAACCACCGTAAAATCGCACTCTTTGACGGACAAACGGCGGTGATCGGAGGGCAAAATATCAGTCTCAATTACCTGGGCTATAAACCGTCTAATCGTCGCTATCGCGATTGCTCATTTCTGATTGATGGACCGGCGGCTGGAGCACTCGAGCGAGTTTTTATCGCTGACTGGTGTCAGGCCACCCACCGCGAGCCCAAAGAATTCCTAGAAATTCTCCGACACCAACCGCAACACCATGGAGATACCCAGATTGAAATTATTTCTTCTGGGCCTGATTGTATAGGCGACCCTCTTTGGGAGACCTACATTAAATTAATCGAAGATGCAGAGAAATCGATTACGATTATGACGCCTTATTTTATTCCTGACCGAACTTTATTTCGACTGCTCGTTAGTGCTGCCCGGAAAAATATAAATGTTAAAATCATTCTACCCCGACGCTCGGATCATCGCTTACTTGATTTCGCCCGTCGCTGGTATTTACGTAAATTAAAAGAGGCGGGAGCCCAAATTCTCTTTTATAAATCAGGCGTACTGCACGCTAAATTATTTATGGTTGATGATGAAACCGCGATTGTCGGCTCGGCCAATTTAGACATGCGTTCGCTCTTCTTTAATTACGAAATTTCAGCCTGCGTTAATCACCTAGAATCCCTAAATAATATTGGTGGTTTTATCACTTCGATCGAACAGGAATGCTCGCCATATTCAGAGGATATTTACAGGAAAAGTCGTACCTGGCAGGGTCAAGCCCTCGAGGCGGTTTCCAAACTGATCGCTCCCCTACTCTGATTATCCCAAGAATGCGTGCAGACGGACGCTTAGACCGGTATCGGGAATAAGGAATCCATCGTGACCAGCATCAGTCATCACTTCCAAGTAAGCCGCGTTCACTCCGACTGCGGTAGCAGCGGCAACGACCATACGCAGTTCGCTGGTCGGATAAAGCCAGTCACTGGAGAATCCAATCGCAAGAACATCGGGTCCAACTTTCTTAAATAACTGACCTGCGGCGGCACGGGCGGTTAAATCAAATCGATCCACTGCTCTTGTGATACGTAGCCAGCTATTCGCATCAAAACGTTTTACGAATGATGTACCTTGATGTTTTAAATAACTTTCAACCTCCCAGTAAACTGGATCATTAGGTTTAGCACCGAGCACTTTTGCGCGGCCAAATTTTTGGTCGAAAGCAGCAGATGAAAGATAGCTGATATGGCTGATCATTCTCCCGATAGCTAAACCACTATCAGGTCCTTCGCCGGGTTGATAATGTCCACCCCGCCATTGTGGATCGGTCTCAACACAGGCGCGTGAAACTGCATTTAAGGCAATAGCCATAGGTGATTGGCTCAACCCCGCGGCGAGTACGGCGATGCGGCCGACCTCTTCTGGATAATCTCCTGACCAAAGTAGTGCCTGCATTCCGCCCATCGACCCACCGACGATGGCGTGTAATTTTTTAATGCCGAGGTGCTGGATGACGAGACGTTGCGCGCGGACAATATCGCCTAACGTAATTTCAGGAAAATATCCGCCGTAAGGTTTACCCGTACGGGAATCAAGGGAGAGTGGTCCGGTCGAACCACGACATCCGCCAATGCAATTGATTCCGATGACAAAGAAGCGATCGGTGTCGATGGCCTTACCAGGTCCGACAAAACTATCCCACCAACCCGGTTTTGCATCGTCGGGTTGATAACGACCAGCCACGTGATGATCTCCACTGATGGCGTGAGGAACTAAAATCGCATTCGATTTATCGGGTGATAATTTTCCGTAAGTTTCGTAACGCAGAGTGAGTTCGGGTAGTTCTCCACCCAGCTCAAGTGGAAATACTTTTTTGGAAATAAAATCCTGAAATTGAGTAGGCCCCAACTGTTTGGGCGATTTGGACTGGGCCGAAGGTTCGGACATACGAGATTATAGCCAAACCAGAGATTGGCGGGTGGCAAGTGACCATTCGTCTTGCCACGTCATAATAGAAGTCAAATTTAGAGCCTGTGCCTTTTAAACACCTTCATTCTAAAGACTGCTGCGGCGGAGGCCCCCACCCGAAGGTAGAATCTGCCCTGAGTCGGATGAAAACGAAGTCTCTGCGTATTACTAATCCACGTCTGGCGATGTTGAGAGTTTTATCGGAATGCAAAAACCCGATCAGCGCGGAAGAAATTTATAAGTCAGCCGGAGACGGCACTTTGGATTTAGTCACGGTGTATCGAAATCTGGACTCACTCGAGGGGGCTGGAGTCGTCCAACGTCACCCCATCGAACGTGGAAAAAATCTCTACGCTCTCGTATCGCCTGACCATCATCACCACCACGTCATTTGTCGACGGTGCGGATTAATCGAAAAGCTTCCGGGTTGCGATACGATCAAACTAGAAATCGCTGCCAAAAATCAGGGCTTCACTGATTTAACCCACATTATGGAAATTTATGGCATCTGCCCCCGCTGCTCAAACCCCTCTCATGAATAATTTTCCTACGACTGCATTTATTTTAGGAGCTGGCCTCGGTCAGCGCCTCCGACCGCTTACGGAGCACTGTCCGAAGCCATTACTACCCATCGGGGACCAACCCATCGTTTTTCGTGCGATGGAAAAACTCCGTCAAGCTGGCGTCCAAAGATTTATTATTAATACGCATCACTGCCCCGACGTCTGGAAACAAACTTTCCCTGAAGGCACTTGGGGCACAGCGAAAGTAGATTTAGTTTTCGAGCCTACTCTATTAGAAACGGGCGGTGGATTAGCCAATATAGCTCAATTTTTAGCACCCGAAGACACTCAGTTGATTATCTGGAACGGTGATATTCTAAGTGATTGCGATATTAAAAATGCCTATGCTTATCACACCAGTAACAATGCCGAGGCGACGTTGATTGTACGTGAAGAGGGACCTAATAAAAATGTTCGTATTACCCAAGACGGTCTCATTACCGATATGCGTGATCGCTTAGGAAAAACCGATACGGCTTATCAATACACCGGTATCTGTTTTGTCTCTCGTCCATTTATTCAGACCACTCCTGCCACAATTGAATCTCTCGTTGAGCATTTCCTTCGTCGCCTCCAAGAAGCCCCGCAATCCGTTCAAGGCTTTCTCGATAGCTCAAAATTCTGGCATGATTTAGGTACGGTGGAAGAATATCAGAAGGTAAAAGCTGAATTAGAAAAGCCAGCACGTGGTAGCTTAAAAATTGAAGACGCAGTGAAACGCCTCGGACTTATTTTAGCTGCGGAAGGTGCCGCAATTAAAGGCGGATCAGGTAGACTGTTTTATCACACACAAGACGCACAAGGTAATGCAACGGTACTTTGTAACTATGATGATAGTCGTCCTGAAAATTTAATCTACGGAGATATCGCCAAAGTTCTTCATTTGAACGGTCTTAATGTGCCTGCCATTATTTCAGAAGATAAAGACTTAGGACTTTTAGTATTAGAAGACTTAGGAGCGGTTGATCTTTGGTCGCTTTGCCAAACCGAAAGTTTCCCTTGGGCCCAATTTGCCTCGGCGCTTGAACAAGTAACTCACCTGCACCGTGTCGGCACGGAGGCCATGAATCAGGCCCAAATCACGTTAAACGAGCCCTTTAATGACAAACTCTACAGTTGGGAACGTCAGTACTTCTTAGACAATGTCTGCGTCAGCAAGAAGCCCTCGCGTGATGTAATCAACGACATGGCTTCACTAGCCAAAGAGTTATCGGCCCAGCCTCAGGTGGTACTACACCGCGACTTCCAGTCTCAAAATATTTTAGTGAAGAATGATCAAGCTTGGTTAATTGACTTCCAAGGCGCACGCCTGGGGTCGATGTTCTATGATTACGCATCACTCATGTTTGATCCTTATCTTAAACGTCGCGACATGGATTTATGGCGTATTGAAATCGAAGATCACACCAAAGAAATTTCTGGCTGGAAGGGTTCGCTTGATGAATTCAGCCACTTACTTCACATCGGTGCGACGCAGAGACTTTTACAAGCGTGTGGAGCCTATGCTTATTTAGGTAAGAAAAAAGGTCGGGCTGATTTCTTAGCGCACCTCCCGCAAGGACTACGCAATCTTACGATAGCCGCTTCCCTTTGTGGAAAGCGACATCTCGCAAAATTCGCCGAAGAACTGAGCGGTAGCGCCGCAGTTATCCGTTAATCTTTTCGTCGAGGAAGCGAACGACTTCGTCTTCGGTCATACGCACCTGCTCTAAGGTGTCGCGATTACGAACGGTCACGCCGGCACCTTTTTCAATCGTCTCGAAGTCAATCGTGATACCGTAAGGTGTACCGATTTCATCTTGGCGACGATAGCGCCGACCAATGGCACCAGACGCATCATAGAACACATTAAAGCGTTTCTTGAGTCGGCGATATAAAGCTTCAGCACGCTCAACGATTTCGGGCTTATTCTTAACCAAGGGGAATACAGCGGCCTTAAAGGGGGCCACGCGAATAGGTAATTTAAGAACGACGCGTTTTTCACCTTCCACTTCGTCTTCATGATAAGCGGTGGTAAGGAGTGCTAAGAAAACACGATCCACGCCAACGGAAGGTTCAATGACGTGCGGAATAAAACGAACTTTACCCGCTTCATCGAACCAATCTAATTTTTGTCCTGAGACTTGGCTGTGTTGAGTTAAGTCAAAATCACCGCGAGCGGCGACACCCTGTAGTTCTTGTACGCCAAAAGGAAACTCGAACATAATATCGGTGGTGCCCTTTGAATAGTGGGCAAGTTTTTCTTGAGGGTGAGGATAAAGCGAAAGTTTGGCGCGAGGAATACCAATCGATTCAAACCAAGCTAAACAATCTTCGATCCAGCCGCGGTGGGCGGTTTGCCAATCTGCTTGAGGGGAAATAAAGTATTCAATTTCCATTTGTTCGAACTCACGTGAACGGAAAATAAAGTTACGTGGGTTAATTTCGTTACGGAAGGCTTTGCCCATTTGGGCGATACCAAAAGGCAATTTCACGCGGCCCGTATCGACGACATTCTTAAAATTAATAAAAATACCTTGGGCGGTTTCCGGACGGAGATAGGCGACAGCGGAGGCATCTTGCATCGCACCCACGTAGGTCTGAAACATCATGTTGAAGGAACGTGGAGGCGTAAGCGATCCAGGCTTTCCAGTAGCAGGAGAAGGAATTAAGGCGTGCTGCTCGGGGGTAGACTCCGTGTAGTCTTTTAATTGTATGGGCTCGAGGACTCCAGGCTTAGCGAGCTTACGTTTTAAATCATTCGCTAGTTCTTCGGCCTTAGTTTGCATACCTTCATCTTCTAAAACGGAAACGTAACCGATGGTTTCGCCGGCGACGATGACCGGGGCAAAGAAAAGTTGATCGGCGCGGTAACGCATTTTCGACTCCTTACAGTCAACCAACGGGTCGGTGAAGTTATCGATGTGACCCGAGGCCTTCCAAGTGGTCGGGTGGTGAATGATGGTAGAATCTAAACCGACAATATCATCGCGACGATGAACGAAGTCCTGCCACCAGGCCTGTTTGATATTATTTTTAAGTTCAGCGCCCAAGGGGCCGTAGTCAAAAAATCCATTGAGTCCGCCATAGATTTCGGAAGATGCAAAAACAAACCCGCGACGCTTGCACAGGTTAATGATGGACTCCATTTTGTCGGTAGGTTCAGCCATAATGTTATAGGTTCTGACTTACGCTTGAGGCCTGCCTGTCCGCAAGCCTGTTCAGCGTTAAGGCCTAGGTTCTCGGCCAAAGGCTTCAGTTTTTTCTTTCCAATCGCGGGCCCCACGAGAAATCAACTGAAACAAGGCGGTAATTTCATCGGCTGAAGCATTAATTTTAGACTGCGAACCCTCGAGTGAAGCGGTGAACGAATCGAGGGCAGCAGTGGCATCGGCTAAATGGACTTGGAGGATAATTAAATTTTCCGGGCTGAAATTTTTATTCATATTTTCAGTATCGGAACGCAACGCCGCGCAGGCTTCGGTGATTCGATTTAACTTGGGTCCGAAATTTTCTGGATTCGTGGCGGTGGCCAAGGACTCGCTGGTGGCAATTAATTTAGCCGAGAAGG
Source organism: Opitutia bacterium (assembly GCA_037138415.1). Taxonomy (GTDB): domain Bacteria; phylum Verrucomicrobiota; class Verrucomicrobiia; order Opitutales; family UBA953; genus UBA953. Next base: position 10,384 of record JBAXIK010000050.1, read on the forward strand.
CCGAAGCGAAGGCGGGGTCCGAATTGGGAAAATAATGGTCTAAATCTTTTTCCAAATCTTGCGCAATTTTTTCGAGATCACGTTGGGTCGCACGATTCAATTCTTTAACCAGACGCTCCATAGCGCGTTGCATGGTCTGCCCCGTGGCGGGAATTTCATTGGCCTGTAAGCCTTCGGGCATGGGATCATTTTCGGCCCAAAACAATTCTACCTGAAGTAAACCCGAAGCCGGACTCACGGTCACGAGGTGAACACGCAGTCCTTTCGCCACTTCTTCTTGTAAATGTTTACCCCGTAAACGTTCCGCAAATCCGCGATTATCCAGGACCTCTGGGTTTAAACTCAAATTTATCTGCGGACGTAGTTTCGCCTCATTATCGAGCGAGAGTCCGATGGAGGAAACTTGCCCGACGACGACACCTTTAACTCGAACAGGCGTACCCACACTGATGCCATGAGTAGAAAAGGCGGGTCTAAAAAAAACATCCACTAAGGGAGCGGACCATGCACGCCACCAGAGCCATGAGGACACGAGCGTAGTCGCCATTAAACCTGTGACCAAAATCGCGCCTAGGGTTTTTTTATTCATCCCGCGGACTGCGGATAGCTGCCCAACCATTTGACGATTTCACAGCGTCCCTTGAGGGCAACGACGGCTTCTTGAACGGCAGGGGTTTCCCAATGACCAGGGAAATCAATGAAGAACAAATA
>JBAXIK010000051.1:0-10536 GCA_037138415.1 Opitutia bacterium
ATCATAAACCGTGCGCACCGTTTTCTTTCCAAAGAGTCCGCTGGTTTCTTCACGACGGCCGAGTTCTTTTCGTTCAACTTTTACCGAAGAATCAACGCCGAGGTAAGTCCAGAACTCCTGACCAGCAGGAACTAGATCAAGCGAAGCATTGGCCACGAAAGCACCATCGAGGAAGACCGAGGTTTGACCAGGGAGCAGAGTGAAATCTGATTTATTCTTAGCCTTAGCCTTGAGATAAACGTGCGGTGATAACTTGGGTACGCTGCTATAACGATAAACGGTTGGGAAGTTTTGTTTAGTGATATTTACCTTCGCGACTTTGTTGTCGGATAAAACATCGGACACTCGATCGATAATATATGTCTCAGCGGTCGCACCTGTAACCACAGACGCACCTTTTACTTCCATCTCCGCTGGCGCACTTGAACATGCGGCTGCTTCAGCAAGGTAGCCATTCATCATTTGGTCCTGTCTGCCACGTGATGAGCTCTTGGCCATGGCCATTGGGGCAGAATTACCCAGAGCGACGATGGTTTGTTGTTTATTGATAAACCAAGGTGAGAGATGGGGTTCGCGACCGCCGATGACTGGTTGAGCCGTCGAAAGTTTTAAGGCCACGCCTTTCCAATCTTCACCGGTGGATTGACGTATTTCTGCGTTATAGGTGAGTTCTAAATTTCCCTGAATGGTATTAGCACGAACATCGTAAGAAGGTCTCCAGCCGGGGCCAGTAACTATGTAGGAGAGATCTAGTTGAATGAACCCAGATTTCTTAACCTCGATTTTAACCTTAGCGACATTGCGATAGTTAACACGTCCAACATCCATATTTTCAATTTCACGGTCGATACGATTGATTTCTTTCTGCACTCCGAGCTTGGTTTGAGCATTCGCAAAAATTTCTTTATCACATTTTTCTAAGGCCTCGCTGTGAAATTGAAGATAACTCGACCACTTGGTGGTATCCATTTCAGCCGGGGCTGTCGCGGTTGCGGTAGTGGTCGTTAAACGCGTAAGAATTTTTTCTAAGGCGGCTTTGCGATTATTAATTCGCGCATCACTCGTGTTTAACTCTTCGAGTTTTTTTGATAATTCTTCTTTTTTATCTTCTAGTTCTTTTAAGCGAGTATCCGCCGTATCGGTCGTTTGAATAGCTTCGGCTCGAATATCAATCAACGCGAAGTCACCTTTGCCCTGTACCCGCACGGTGCTTAAATTAGCATAGCGAGGCAGGTTTTCAAAACTCAAAACATGCTCACCGGCCTCGAGATTACCTTCGAGGTGTTTAACCACTTCAGCACGGTCGCTGTAAACGGTGACCTCGCTGATTTTGGCAGTGTCGGTGGAAAGGGTTTGAGCACAGAGACGAACAAATAAGAGTGCAAGTACGGCAGGTGAATAGCGCATAGGGGAGTGTTTGCTAGTTAAGCGACACCCGGAGCTTTGTCCGTCTAAAAATCTAAACTTCTTAAGCTTTTGGCTTAGGCTCTTCGTCGACGACCTTGATACGCAATTCGCGGAGCTGTTTAGCCGTCACTGGACTTGGGCTTTGTGCCATTAAGTCCTGGCCGCTCTGAGTCTTCGGGAAGGCTAAAATATCACGAATCGAACTGCGTCCAGCCAACATGGCCACTACGCGGTCGAATCCGAGGGCAATACCGCCGTGGGGAGGGGCACCATAGGAAAACGCCTTGAGCATGTAACCGAAGCGACTTTCCACCACGTCTTGAGGAATCTTAAGAATGTCCTCAAAGATTTTTTTCTGAATCGCAGGATTGTGAATACGAATCGATCCACCGCCGAGCTCTACGCCGTTAAGAACGATGTCGTAGTGCTGCCCGCGAACCTTAGCGGGTTCAGTTTCTAAAAGTTTTTCATCTTCAACCACGGGTGCCGTGAACGGGTGGTGGGCCGAGATATAACGTTTTTCTTCCGCATCCCAAAGCATCAGAGGGAATTCAATGACCCAAAGGAAATTATACTGATTGGTCGGCAAATTCATTCTGCCGCGAGCTTTCAAGAGTGCGGCTGATTCAAGACTGATGCGTCCGAGAATCGTGGAAGCTTGTTCCCAAGATGCAGCGGCGAAGAATACGATATCTCCGTCTTCGATATTCAGTTCTTTTTTGAGTGCCGCTTTTTCTTCGTCGGAGAAGAATTTGGTGATCGGCGATTTCCATTCACCTGCTTCACACTTAATGAATGCAAGGCCTTTAGCACCTTGGCTCTTCGCAATGGTTTCAAAATTGGTGAGCTCTCCTTGAGTGATATCGGCTAAACCTTTAGCGTTGATCGCACGAACCACGGAACCTTCGGTGTTGGCTACGGTTTGGAAAACTTTGAAAGCAGAATTTTTGAAGAGAGGAGTGAGGTCCTGAATCTCCATTGCGAAGCGGGTATCAGGTTTATCAATACCATAACGATTCATCGCTTCGGCATACATCATGCGAGGGAAGGGAGTTGGAATATCTACTCCAATCGTTTCTTTCCAGGTGCGTTTAAGAATGCCTTCGATGAGCGCGTACATATCTTCGCGGTCAATGAACGACATTTCTAAGTCGACTTGGGTGAACTCGGGTTGGCGATCAGCACGTAAATCTTCATCGCGATAGCAACGAGCCATCTGGTAGTAACGCTCAACGCCCGCGACCATCAGCATTTGCTTATATTGCTGGGGCGATTGCGAAAGGGCGTAGAATTCGCCGGGGTTGAGTCGGCTAGGTACTAAGAACTCACGAGCACCTTCCGGAGTGCTTTTGAAAAGCGTAGGCGTTTCTACTTCGATAAATCCTTGGTCGTCGAGTTGTGCACGAATCGCTTTTGAAGCGGTGTGGCGGAGTTTAAGGAGTCCGAAATTCCGTGGACGGCGTAAATCGAGGTAACGATATTCTAAACGTAAGTCTTCATTCACTTTGTCTGCCTTATCATCATCCATCGGGAAGGGCAGGTCAGAGCAATGATTATGAACGAGGATGGATTCAGCAGAAACTTCGACTCCGCCTGTTGCTAATTTACTATTCACGGTGTCATCGGTACGGGTCTTAACTTTGCCGACGATTTCGATGACAGATTCTGCTTTAAGTTTTTGAGCGATTTCTTGAATGCCGTTAGTGCCAGGATTAAAGACTACTTGGGTCACCCCTTCACGGTCGCGCAGATCCACGAAGGTTACGCCTCCGAGGTCGCGCTTAGTGTCTACCCAACCCACAAGGGTGACGGTTTTACCAGCGTCGGAAGGACGGAGGGCATTGCAATGTTGTGTGCGTTTCATGGCGGTACGGGTCGGTCTTTATCGAACGCTATGCTTAATGCCCTTAGCGTGCCTTGGTCAAAGCCCAAAACACCGATAACCCCAAAAAAAAGCCCAGTTTTTACTGGGCTTTTAGAGTTTAAAAAATCGGACGATGTTCCGGCGGTTGTCCTGGTGCAGGCACGGGCTTCTCGGATTTGATAACGGGCTTCGCCGCAGGAGCTGGTGTGGGTTCAGCCGCTTTAGGAGTTACTGGCTCAACAGGTTTTTTAACCACAGAGGTTTTTGTTTCAGGTGGAGTAATGTTAGGTGTAGTAGCGGGTGCCGCTGTATCCTTGGATTGGCACTGGGTGAGTGCAAAGATTGCTAAAGCGATCGCGATGATGGCGAGAGTGATTTTACTTTTATTTGATTTCATAAAATTATTATTGGGCTTTATTGTTTCGAACGAGTTCAGCGTTTCGTTTTCCGTATAGGAAGTAAACCACTAATCCGATGGCCATCCAGACGCCGAGACGGATCCAAGTATCGAGTGGTAAACTATACATGAGGTAAAAACAGGCGGCGGCACCGGCTGGACCAACGACCCAAATGAAGGGAGTTCGGAATGGACGATGGAGTTCAGGATTTACTTTTCTAAGCACCATCACGCCGATACAAACCAAGGCGAAGGCGAAGAGGGTGCCGATACTGCAGAGCTCGCCCACGAGTCCAATGGGCGCTAATCCCGCAGCGACCATCACGACCATGCCGGTCGCTAATGTAATGCGTGCAGGAGTTTGAAAACGTGGATGGATTTTGCCGAAGTTCACCGGCAGGAGGCCGTCTTTCGACATCGCAAAGAATACTCGGGTCTGGCCCAACATTAGGACAAGAATCACCGAACTGAGGCCTAAAATAGCACCGAATTTGATAAAAGGGGCGAGCCAAGGTAGGCCCATGGCATCAATGCCTTTCGCAATCGGCTGCGCCACGCTGAGTTGGTCGTAAGGGATGACGCCCGTGAGCACGTAAGCTACTAAAATATAAAGTACGGTGCAGATGACGAGTGATCCGAGAATACCCATCGGCATGTCGCGTTGCGGATTTTTAGATTCTTGCGCGGCGGTCGAAACCGCATCGAAACCAATGTAAGCGAAGAAGACGACGCCTGAGGCACGCACAATTCCATCCCATCCAAATTGTCCAACACCCATTTGCGGCGGAATGAAAAGACCAGCAGGATTATTAACCGTCACCCAATTGGAATGCGCCACGTGGCCAAGTCCCACAGCGATGAAGATAACAATGATGGTAACTTTCAGAACAACGAAGGCAGCATTCACGCGTGCGGATTCTTCAATGCCAATCGTGAGAATAGCGGTGACTGCAGCCACGACCAACATCGCTGGTAAATTAATCACCGCGCCCGTGCCGACAAAATGATACGCTCCGGTAGTTGCATCTAAAACCCAATTCACAGGGGCGGAAGCCCAGGCCGCGGGAATGGCTACGCCGAAACCTTCAAGAAATCCTTTGAGGTATCCAGACCAACCCACGGCCACAGTTACTGCGCCGACACCGTATTCTAAAACTAAATCCCAACCGATAATCCACGCCATCAATTCTCCGAGCGTCGCATAAGAATAAGTGTACGCACTGCCCGACACGGGAACGGCTGCTGCCATTTCGGAATAACAGAGACCGGCTAAGCCGCACGTAATCGCACTGATGATAAAAGAAATCACGACGGCGGGTCCGGCATGATCGGCGGCGGCGTGACCGGTCAGTACGAAAATACCCGCACCGATAATTCCCCCGATGCCAATCATCACGAGATTGTAGGCACTGAGTGATCGCTTGAGCGTATCGCTTCCGGTGAGAGCAGCTTCACGATGTAATTCAGTAATACTCTTTTTGGTAAAAATACTCATGGGGGGTAGTGGAATGCCCAATTTCTAGTATAAAACGCTGATTTCGCAAGATTACATAATCAAGCGGTGCCTATTCGCTAAACCCCCATTTACCGCTAATATATGATTTAGCGTATTATCTCGCACTTTCTAAATCTCCTACTCACTTTGCCTCAATGCCATTCGCATCACTAGGGCTCGACGCCTCCATTCTTAAAGCTGTAGCTGACCAAGGTTACACCGACCCTACGCCGATTCAGAAGGCCACCATCCCCATTATTTTAGAAGGTACGGACGTCATCGGTATTGCCCAAACAGGTACCGGTAAAACAGCCGCATTTACTCTGCCTATTTTAACTCGTCTCGTTCGTACAAAATCCAACACCCACAAAGCAAAGGTTCGTTGTTTAATTCTCGCTCCAACCCGTGAGCTTGTTGTGCAAATCGCCGAAAACGTTGCCGCGTATTCACGCTACTCAGGTGCAACGGTTGCTACTTGTTATGGTGGTGTCAGCGAACGTCCTCAAATTGCTGCGCTACGTAAAGGTTGTGACTTCTTAATCGCCACCCCTGGTCGTTTGCTCGATCTCGGAAGCCAAGGTCACGGAGATTTTTCTGGGATTGAATGTCTGGTTCTCGACGAAGCTGACCGCATGTTGGACATGGGCTTCTTGCCTGCCATCAACACCATCGTACGTGCACTTCCTAAAGAGCGTCAGACCTTAATGTTCTCGGCGACTCTCTCCCGCGAAATCGAAACTTTAACCAAACAGTATCAACGCGATCCTAAACTCATTGAGGTCGGACGTCGTTCCAACCCCGCAGAAACAGTCACCCAATTACTTTACGAATGCCCTTCATCCCTCAAGCAGGTGATGTTAAATCAGCTTCTTAAAGACGAAGAAAACTTCAAGATGGTGCTCGTCTTTGCGCGTACTAAACACGGCGCCGATCGCGTCTGTCGTAAACTCGAAGCCGATAAAATTCATTGTGCTGCCATTCACGCTAATCGTTCCCAAGCCCAACGTCAACGCGCGCTCCAAGCTTTTAAGAATGGTGAAGTACGTGTTCTCGTGGCGACGGATATCGCTTCACGCGGTATCGATGTAGACGGAATTTCACACGTCGTTAATTTCGACTTCCCTGATCAACTCGAAGACTACGTTCACCGTATCGGTCGTACGGGTCGTGCCTCAGCGAAGGGTACAGCGATTACGTTTATCACCCGTGAAAATCAAGGCGACCTTCGTCGACTTGAAAGAATCATCGGTAAGCATTTACACTGCGGTAAATTAAAAGATTTCGATTACTCGCAACAAGCTCCGGCCCGTCAGCCCGATGACTTTGTTCGTGAACGCGATCCTCGTGCGGGTGCACACAATAGCGAACGCTCCGGCCGTCCTCAAGGTGGCCGTCATGGCGGTTTCCGCGCTGCGCAAGGAAAGTACCGTCCTTTCGGACGTCCAGGCACCCGTCGTACGGGCGGTCCTAAGTAAACAGCGGTTCGCTGATTTGCTTTTGGAATTAAACCACGTCTAATGCAGGCGTGGCTACTTCCGTTCGACTGATTCTAGGCGACCAACTGAATTTAAATCACTCCTGGTTTAAGAAAGTAAGCCCCGATGTAGTCTATGTCCTCATGGAGGTGCGCTCGGAAACGGATTACGTCCTGCACCACGCTCAAAAGGTCATTGCGATTTTTGCGGGTATGCGTCGCTTAGCCGAGCAGTTAAAGAAGGCAGGCCATAAGGTGAGGTACTTTCATATTTCAGATAAAGATAACACCCATCATTTCGCTTCTAATCTCAAGAAAGTGATTAAAGAGGTCGGGGCTAAGCGTTTTGAATATCAAGAGCCCGATGAATATCGCCTCGACCAAGAACTTAAATCCTTCGTTAAAGATTTGGGATTAGAATCTGCCTGCGTAAGTTCGGAGCACTTTATTGATACGCGTGATGGCGTAGCTAAACATTTTCAGAAAGACGCTAAGCGCTGGGTCATGGAATCTTATTACCGTCGGATGCGTCAACGCACCGATATGCTGATGGATGATGGTGAGCCCTTGGGCGGTCAGTGGAATTTCGACCACGATAATCGTAAGACCTGGAAGGGTAAACCCGACTTAGTAAAATCATGGGATTTATCGCACGACCACTCAGCCATTTGGGCAGAGATTCAGAAGAGCGGAGCGAAGACTTTCGGCAATCCTTCCGCAGATAATTTTCCTTGGCCACAAGATCGCGCCGAAGCCCTCGCTCAATTAAAAGCCTTCATTCAAAAAGGCTTAACGAATTTTGGAGATTACGAAGATGCGATGCACACCGATTCAGATCGGTTGTTTCACTCACGTCTATCGTTCGCCTTAAATGTAAAACTCCTTTCGCCCATAGAGGTAGCTCAGGCTGCGGTTAACGCCCACCAGAAAGATCCCTCTGTGTATCCACTCGCGGCAACGGAAGGATTTGTTCGTCAGATCATCGGCTGGCGTGAATACATTCGCGGAGTCTATTGGGCCAAGATGCCTGACTACGAAAAATCGAATGGTCTCGGGCATACGTTATCTCTGCCTTCGTGGTTTTGGACCGGTAAAGTGAAAATGAATTGTATGAAGCATTCCGTGGGGCAGTCACTAGAGACAGCTTACGCGCACCACATTCAGCGGCTCATGGTGATTGGTTCATTTTGTTTAACTGCAGGCATTAATCCTGCGGAAGTGGAGAAATGGTATCTCGGAGTTTATATCGATGCGTTTCAATGGGTGGAACTTCCGAATGTCATCGGTATGAGTCAGCACGCCGACGGAGGTTTTCTGGCGACGAAGCCTTACTGTTGCGCTGCAAGTTACGTTTCGAAGATGTCGAATTATTGTACCGGTTGTATCTATGATCCCAAAGATCGCCACGGCCCTAAGGCCTGTCCGCTCAATGCACTCTATTGGGATTTTTGGTTACGACATCAGAAGCGCTTTTTAAATAATCCACGCATCGGCATGGCTGTTCGACAGGCTGCAAATATGTCACCTGCCGAGCAGAGTGCGGTGCGTAAAAAAGCCGATGCCTTAAGGGCAGATATCGATAATCTCTAATTTCATTGGGATAAAAGACCAAGGGTGGTTTGTCAGATTGACAACTCACCACCCACACGGCTTAACAAACATTCCTTTGCTCGGGCTGTAGCGTAGCCTGGTAGCGCGCTTGCATGGGGTGCAAGAGGTCGTGAGTTCGAATCTCACCAGCCCGACCAGAGGATGAATTTAATTAGGTAGGGGCGCGACAGCGTCGCGTCCTGCTATCCTAGTAAAAATGCAAAAATAAAACCGATAATCCAAAACACCACGGAGAAACCGTAAATCCAGTAAGAGATTTTACGTCCGAAAATACAGGCATCAGCTAATTTTTTATCAGCGGGACAGGGAAGATTGCGTGCCCACCGTAACCAAATGCCGCCGATGACTAACAGAACACCTGAAATACTGAAAACGAGTGGTTTATGTTCCGAGATCCAGATGAGTTGTGGAAAGCGATTCAGGGTCGATGCAATCGTGGCACCGAGACCTAACGAAACCAAGAGTGCTGGAATCGCACAACAAATGAGCGTAGAGGCCGAGGTAAAAAGCGTAAGGAAGGGAACGCCTAAAGCCTGAATCCAATTTTGGAAACGGCTCATGGGGTGCTCTTTTTTAAGGTCTCTTTAACGGAGTTGAATGAACCTTTGGGGTAAGTAATCGCGCGTAAATTAAATCCGGCATCTGTGACAATTTGTTTCGTTTTTTCTTCGGGGAGTTTCTGTCCTTCTTTTAATTGAAGTAGAACAGCTTTTACAGTGAGATTAACGTAAACCGCTGAAACCTCAGGGAGGTTGGTGAATGTCTTGGTGATATTGCTCGCGCAGAAATTACAAACTAATCCATCAACCGTTAATTGAACTACGGTGCTTTCGGATTGAGATTGGGTAGCCGCGGGTGCGGAGGGTTTGGTCTCTTTGCTTGGCTTATTGATTTTTTCTAAAAACTTTTTGGGATTTTCATCAAAGTCTTTACGACACTCTTTGCAGCAGAGTTTGATTTCTTGATTTTCAAAAACAAAAACCACGGGCTTGCCCATGGTACCGAGTTTTTCATCAGAGACGATGCAGGTATCGAGAGGGTAGGGTTTTGCGCCCGCAGGGAGTTTGTCGTCTGCCTGACAGATCAGACAGAGACTGGTGATAATGAGAGCGAATAGTTTTTTCATAAGTTTAGAAAAGTAAGCGAACACCAGCTTCGGCGTGGGTGCCGTGGTCGGAAATCATCACTCTTAATTCGAGCAATAGGTCTTCGTGCATCAGTATCAGTGAAGGGCCATGGGCAAGTCCAACCCCGGCACCGTTCTCATGTTGCACGGTATAGTAAATCCAGGGTGCCCATTCGTCGTACTCCGCTAACCAAGGCGCCCAACCACCCATGAGTGTGCTCACGAGGCGACTGGCAGAAGGGACAAAGACTACCTGCTCTTGAAGCATGATGTGCCAGCGACGGTTTTCCCAGTCGGCAAGGAACGATGCCGTCCCCGCCCAGCCTTCATGGCCACCTGATCGACCACGTCCGATACCTGCACCGATTACGATATTCGCCTGCGAGTCTTCCGTATTCCAGCGTTTTAAAAGCTGATTCACTATCGCGACTTCGGCTTCAATGCTTTTTCCCTCGCCCGTATTAAAAGAATATCCGCCAAAACCTACCGAGCGAAAACCCGTAAAACTGCGTCCAATTTCAGTATAGGAAAAGGTGTGTCCGTACTCAGCTTTCAGGAAGTTGATTCCCGGTGCTGAAATCATCTGAGCTTCTAGGCTTATGCTTGTAAGGAGTACTCCGATTAAGATGGATAAAAATGACTTAGGCATGTCTTAATTTAACTTGTAAGGGGGGGGATGCAAATGGTTTTGCAAATAATGAGCGTTACTGACTCACTCGTTTGTCTCAATGCGTACCTTAATCCTATTTCCTCTCATGATTCTGATGGGTCGGGCAGAAAATACCGCCACGACTCCCGTACCCAAAGAGAACAAGGGCTGGATGCCACGTCACGAATCCATCAACGCCAAGGCGAAGCAGGGTGGATACGATTTAGTTTATATCGGCGACTCGATTGTCCAACAGTTTGAGACCAAGGGTAAAGAAGTCTGGGATTATTACTATGCACCGCGTCGCGCCCTCAACCTCGGTATCAGCGGCGATCGCACCCAACACGTCCTCTGGCGCATTGATCACGGGAATCTCGACGGCGTTAAACCCAAACTAACGATTATTATGATTGGTCAGAACAATGGTGGACATAATACCGCCCAAGAAATCGCCGAGGGCGTCACTGCCGTCGTACAACGCGTACAGTCCAAATGTCCGGAATCTAAAATCCT
>JBAXIK010000052.1:0-10110 GCA_037138415.1 Opitutia bacterium
AAAAACAATTTTGGTATAGTGAAGGAGTGAATCAAGGAAAATTCGATAGGGTCTGCGCCTTATGCTTGTAAACTGACTAGGTAGGGGCGCGACTGCGTCGCGTCCATTGCATCTCCCCTTGTCCCCGTGTCACCTTGCCAACTTGTCCCCTCAATTTTCACCCAAACCTTGCAAACTATCACAGGCTGAGGTTTATATTTATCCATGGGTAATAAAATCCAAACACTCGCCGGTGAAGTTCATGTGCTGACACGCGATGAGTCGTTTGCGGAGTTAGCGAATTTAATTAATCAACTCGCGAGCAAGGGCAGGGCGAGTGTGGGCTTGAGCGGTGGATCAACTCCCAAAGCTTTTTATGCCTGGGCGGTAAAAACCAACGCACTTTCAGCTGAAGCGATTGCGCAGATTGATTGGCATGTGAGTGATGAGCGTTGTGTGCCCTTAGATTCTGATGATTCAAACTTTGGTCATGCTCAGCGTGGACTTCTCAATCCGTTGAAAGTCTCCGCTAAAAATTATCATCCTTGGTCGGTGGACAAGTCGCCGGTTGAGGCCGCCAAAACCTATAATCAAACTTGGAAAGACCAGTCACCGCAGAAGACCTTTGATCTCTGTGTGCTCGGTTTGGGTGATGACAGCCATATCGCCTCTCTCTGGCCTCAATGTCCGTTGATAGGGGCCCAGTCAGAGCGCTTCGTGGCTACCGAGTGGCCTGGCAGGGGCTGGCGCCTAACTATTACTGAGGCGGGCTTGGCAGAGTGTGGAAAGATTATCGTGCTCGTGAATGGCAAGGCCAAGGCACAAGCCCTCGGAGCCGTTTGTTCAGGTGAATATGACCCTAAGCAACACCCCGGTCAGACTCTTCGAGGTCTAAGTAACCGAGTGGTCTGGCTAGCAGATTCTGAGTCCGCCAGCTTGATTTAGTAGATAACTTAAGCTGCTTTAGACTTAGTAGACTTACTCTTAGGCTCTTCGGTGTTGTCTTTAGAGTCAGTCGACTTCGCAGGATTAGAGTCGATGTCGATAATACAACGTACATCGAATTTATTTATACCTTGAGTAGGTATTACAAAATAAATCGTTCGCATACTTTCGTTGAATACAACTTTGGTAGAAACAATTTGATTTTCGGTTCCATTAGGTTCGGTGGCGGTCATTCCGATTGAAGCAACTGTCCGTGTTGTAAAAAGTTTAGGCGATTTTCCGAAAGTACCAGGCATTACGACGAAATTACTACCTTCAACAGTGCAGGCGATTTTGGAGTTACTAAAATTAACGGCGAGAAATGAGCCATAAGGAAAACCTCGAGCACTGAAATCATACACTCGTGCGCCGTAGACATTTTTTTGTCTAAGAGGAACAAGTAGGATACCTAAATCATGCGACTCTACTTGGGCGAGATTGATGCTCGTATAAACCTCGTAGGACTCTTTGGGTTTTCCGTTATTATCTTTTTCGGTTGAAACCAGTTTTTTAAGAAGATCTACGGATCCATCGCTATTTAAGCCTACTTCTTGCGACATCGACATAACGCGCGGAGTAACGGAAATATATTTATTACCAGAAAGAATATACAGGTCAGGAATTTCAGCAGGCGGCTCCCACCATGCGAAACGCAGATTGTAATTCTTGGCTTCCTGTTTTGCGGATTTTTTCCCCTCCTGGTTGGCTTTATCTTCTTTATTGGCCGGTGTATTCGCGGCGTAAATAAAAGAGGTTAATCCACAGAGTAGGACTGTGAGGATTCTAAGTGAATACATAATTAAATTTCTTGGGGATTGAGCCAACGTAATGACACGGTATTAAAACGACGACCAAGAATGCGGTTAAGGTTAATTAAACGATTTTTGGTAGCATCAACGGATGTGTTTCGCTTATAGCGATCGGTGATGGGTTTGGTTTCGTAATCTGAATTAGAACTTCCGTCATTATTACGATAAAATTGATTTCGGATATTGGGTTCTTCGTTCGCTAATGCGATGTAGTCGGTAGAACGTTGAGCGACTACCTCAATCCAAGCCTTACCGATGGATTGACCATTATTATCGTAAGCTTCGCCGTAGGCACGAATGACGAATGTATCAGAGCGGGCCGTTAAATTCGGTCCGATAGAATTGAGTACATCCATTTGGGTTACGATTCCTGGAGCGCCTAGAGCTGCGGTGACTTTTGTTTCATCGTTCGTTTTGCTCATCGAACGAACTGAAGGGAAACGATCATTCGCAGGAATGGGTAAATAAGGTGAACTTAGAGCTACTCCCTTAGGTGCTTCGTGTGTGCCTCCACCGTTGTTGATTGCTGTATCATTAATGGTTGTAGCATCAATTGCAGCTTGGAGTGCACCTTTGAGTCCGAAGTTATCATTGTTAACAAGGCGACGATTAATGAAGTCGCTCAATGACATGAACGGTCCGCGTTTACGTACTTCGCTGACGACTGCTGCGGCAAGATCATCAATTTCTGAATCGTTTAATTCACGGAAATTACTCCAAGGCGTCGTTTTACCGTCGTTGCCGCCAAAAGCTCTAGCAAACTTAGTTAAGGGTGTACCATTAGATTGGGCAGACCCTTCTGGTAGTTTTTGATTACGCAGTGAAGCAAGGATAGCTTTCCAAGCTGCTTTTGAAGTGGAATTAACATTGAACCCACCATCGTAGAGTGAACGACGTCCTAAGAAAGTAGGGTGAGGGAAGGTGAGGTAATCCGGGAAGATAGTATTTTGCATCCCAAGGGTTGAAGGCGACGCTGTGCTGGGTGCAGCTGGGTCTGGTCGATAGGATACGCGTTTGTTAGCCAGTGGATTATAGCCCTTGTCGAGTGCGGTCTTGATACCGTTAAGAGTGCTTAGATCACTGACACCATTAAGTCCGAGCGCAGTAGCTTGAGCACTTAATATGGCTAAGTCCGTCGGAAGATTGGGGCCTGTGGGCCAATCTCCTGTGCCGCTAGTTTCAGAGTAGGATTTTGCCTGAGTATTTAAACCGCTAAACCAATACGAATCCCAGAGAGCAAGATTAGCAGCAAATGCGGCATCGGTTCGAACATTGGCATAATTTCTCTGAACTATTCCCGTAGAAACACCACCACTACTCGATCCACCTAATTTTAGAATGTAGCCGTGTTCGGGTACTGCAGGATCAGTACTGTTAGCGTTAGCTTTTGTTCCAGGCCAATCAACAATCTTGGAAAGATCTTTGATTCCAGGATTAGCAAAAGAGGCGCCGACGGTAAAATCAGGATCTGTTCCGAACTGTGCAGTACCTGCTGCACCCAGTTGCGAAATTGAGAGAAGCGGACGACGGGGAATCGGGAATAGTATCACGCTCATGCCATCAGGATTACCATTCGAGCGAATGGATTTACCCCAATAACTTTGATTACGCGTTTTTCCTGTTCCAGAAGTTGGAATATCAATCGCTTTATCTACACCACCACCATTGAGTGTACTTTGACGGCAGACCCAACCCAAAGGAGTGGAGCACTTACCATCATACGCCATGAAACTTGCTTGCTGTGGGCGCGTGCTGATAAAGTAAGGGGACATCGGCGCAGGTATTATTTCGGTCGGAGCTGCTAGTTTGTTGGGCCACTTTGATTCTTTGGTGCCTGGGTAGGTTTGATAATACGGACTGGTTCCGGCTAAACTCGTTTCGGTGGCGCCACGGACAAAGAAATCTAAAATGAAAAACTGTTTCCCTACTTTTGAAGCGAGTAAGTCCACGCCATGGGATTTTGAAATAGCTCTCCATCCATTGGTTCCGTTGAAAGATTCAGGTAGAGTTCGAGCAATCGGATGAGCGTTTCCGAGAGTATCTGTCGGTGGACCGCCATAAGTTTCATCAAAGCCAATAATACCAGAACCATATTCAGGGTCAGTGGCAGTTGAATATCCCTTGTCAGCATTTCCGTAGAGTGGCCAACCTGCAGTCATGGTTCTCATTTCCATGATGAGCGGTTCATTCACGGAGAAAATATTGGTGATACACCATTTGTTCGCTGTGTTACTTGATAAAGCACTGGCTGTGTTTTCGTCACCCTTCTTTATCGGTCCCATCCAATGTCTGAACTTATAAAGCTGTTGTCCTCGAGCGTTGGTATCGTGTTGGAGGTAAAATGAAAAATCTTGATTTCCTCCGTCGACAATGTGTCCACTTCCGCGCGCGTAGGTATTAAACTTTCCAAAAGTATTCAAATCCTGGAAAGCCATAAAAATGCTACTACTGTTTGTTGGCTGAAAATAAGGTCCTCCTTCATTTCTTGCCTTTACCACTATTTGACCGGCGCCGCCTTTGGCATTAAAATCGCTTAACGTGCCATTCCATCCTCCAAGAAACAAAGTCTGCGCTGCATACAGCAGTGCAGTGTTACTTGTGCCGTAATATGGCTTGTAGTTCGCATCAGTAGCGGAAGTTGGTGGTTTTGCTGGCAAGGTGTTTGGCCCTTTCGGATCATTTACTCTGTAAGCTACATTCGCATAAGGATTCATAGGAACGTAGAATTGACTGCCTTCTGTATAAACGAAGTCACAGGGTATATCTATATTTACAAATGGATCAATCGTGGGCGCATTGGTATCATTAGTCGCACCAATTAAACGTACTTCACCAGGCTCTAGTCGAAAAACTGCAGATTTGGTTGCACCATCTCCGTTGCCGTAAGTTGTACCGCGATTACCGGCAATCGCACGGAATGAAATTTGGTGATTAGATTCATACGAGTTCGCAGTGAACACATCGCCAATCGCTACATTATTGTAATAAAACTCAAAGATGTGATTCGCCTCTTTTTCGCTGGTTACTAAGGAAATTCCAGAGAACTCAATCGCGGTATCGTATGGATTATGTACCACGATGAATGGATCGATACAGATACCTAACTTGTTGTCGTTCCAGATGAGTGAGTAAATCATTGCAAAGCGAATGACGCTTGGTGCAATTTTCATACTCGTTGGCCAACTTACGGGCGGCACAGTATTACCTGTAGCTTTACCCGAGGTATTGCCCATGTGGAAATTATACTGAGGACCTTGTACCGAAGCATAATTTGAATATCGATACATGTAGTTATACGAGCTATCCGATCCTGAAGGGCCTTCGCCTTCTAAAAATCCATACGGCGCATTATTAGTGTACGAACCTGAACTTGAATTAGTGGAAGTGTTAGAGAATGTAAGCGGATCTACGCCGCGTGCAAAAACTGCACCTGTCCCAATCTTGGGTTGTCCGAGGATAACTTGCTTTGCCGAACAAGCCTCCATCTCGAGTTTGTACATGCGATAGTAATTTCGATAGAGATCCCAGGTTGGTCCTCTTTCGATTCTTCCATTCAAATTGTCGGTAGAAGTTTTATTGGAGTCGCTCGTGAAAGGATTTTTTCTGGGAGCGACGCCATTCCAAAAATCATTACGAAGAGGAACTTCGTAAATAAACCCCATACGCTCAGGCGTCTCATTGCCGTTTTGTTGACCTAGTAAGCCATAGGCAGTTCCCAGTGTAGTGCTTAAATAAGCAGGGGCCCATTCGGGGGCTCGAGGATAACTAGCTAAGACATCGGTCGCAGTTCCAATGTGTGATAAAGTTTGAAATTTATTGTAGTCGATGTCGAAGGCGTAAGGAGTTCCAGGAGCTGATGCACGATTTGAGGCGTCGTGGAATAATGCCGGAGCGCGATTATAGGCTGCTGATGTAACGGCTGAGTCTTTTTGCTTATAGTAGGTTTCAAGCCCGCGATAGACTGAGTAAGGTAATTCGAAGGCGGTTGATAAATCGATTTTCACACCACCGTTATAGGTATCTGTGATGGTCGAATAAGACCATGGTGTCACATCGTGCCAAAGTACTTTAGCTGCATCTCTCATCGCATCACCCGCTGTTGAGCCGCTTGCGGTATTCGCCCACACTGCGAGGTCGTTAGGAGTTTTGACTCGTGCCATGTAGGACGTGTCCCAGCTATTCGAAATCGCAATGTCCGCATCGCGCCAAGTCGAGAACTTCCACGCATTGGTTAGAATAGTCCCTCCAGTGTAATCTAATTTATCTGCCGGTAAAATAGCTTCGAGAGCGCTGCGTTGCGCACCACTTCCGCGGAAACCTTCATCCCAAATGGATAGTCCGCCTTTGTAGTTAGAACCGCCCGAAGTAATACCGTAAACGTCAGGAATATTAGCTTTTGCTTTCACGCCTTCATCGCCGACCCAGAATGCGTAACGTCCGTTAACTCCGTATCTCACTCCACCGGTTGCATTGGGACCCGGTAGTGGCATAGGCATTGCATCCACCGCGCCTGAATATTCCACCGCCCAACGAGTAGGCGTATTCGTTGTCATTTTGACCGAACCACGTGACAAGAGAGGAACTAAAACGGTATCGGGTGTCTTTGAGAGTTCATTACCTAAATCATCGATCAAGGTTTTTCCTTGAGTACTGCTAATGCCCGTTGCTGGTGGATAGGGCGATGCATTGGATGGGTAGGTATAAGCACTGCTATTCGGTAAATAACTCGTCAGTTTGCTGACATCTGCAATTTCTGGATCGGTGGTGCTGATAACCCCAGGTGAACTGAGCCAACCAAGGAAAAGTCGAGTGTCATGCGGCTTAGCTACATTCCAATCGCGCACGCGGTCTTTGCTGACTCCACCTGTTGCCCATACGCCGGTCCAATATCTTTTTTGGTGTGAAAGTTTTCCGCCCGCAGGTGCCGAGGGATTTTCCGATGTCGAAACTGTAGTGGATGATTGTGCGCCTGGTGTTTTTCCCGCATCATACATATCCGCACGCATGGTCACCCGTTGATCGGGGCCGGCTAATTGTTGTAACTGACCCATAGCCATTTTGGCCGAAGCGATCGCATTGAGACGCGCCCGCATGTATCCAGAATGTCCTAAAGCCAAGCGAGTTTCGACCTGCAGAAATGCCGCCAAAACTATCACCATCATGACCATCCCGGCCATGATGGCTAAAGATAAAACGAGAGAGAATCCTGAGCGCTTACGATTCATTAAAGGTTCTTTGGGGGTAGTGTTTAATTGAATCCAAAGTGGGGGAGAAAGTCAAAGAATTGAGGTTAAACACCGAATTTCTTTACCGAATGACTAAAATTAAGCACGGACGAGTTTAAAAGATTGAAATCAGTCATATAATAGTAAATTAACAGTTTTTTTACGATTGAGAGCGGGCTTGCTCACTGTTTTGAGGTGTTCAGCGTAGTCACGTGAATACCCTTATCGAAGGTGCAGGATTGTTTCTATGGCCTCTGGGCTTTTGTTCCATCCTCGTCGTTTTCCTTATCAGCGAACGTGCGATTGCTCTTATTCCCGGACGCGTTGTCCCCCTGCCACTTTTGCAAGCGGTGCGTAAAGGCGAAGCTCGTTCACTCAAAGCAGGTAATCAAACTTTAGCCGGTCGCGTCATTATTTTTTGGCAGGAGGGAGGGCGGGGCGAAGTTTTAAAATCTTTTGCGCGATCCGAACTCATCAAACTTCAGCGCGGATTTTTTCTCATCGATAGTATCGTCGCTGCCGCTCCGTTGTTGGGCCTACTGGGAACGGTTACTGGATTGGCCACGCTTTTTCCTGAGCATGGTTTGCCCGACTCTCAAACTCTAACCCGTGGTGTGGGACTTGCCTTAAGCACTACCATGATTGGCCTTTGTATCGCTATCCCCGCACTCGTGGGATCCAATTGGCTGAGTCGCCGAGTCGAAATTCTTTCATCGCAGGTCGACGTCTTAGTTGAGAGTCTCGAACAGCAATCGAAATGAGTTTAGTCATTCCTCGCCGCCGTCGTAACGAAATCAATGTCATCCCCTTGATTGATGTGATGGTGGTTTTGGTATTTTTCTTATTATTAGCCGGACGCTTTGAGGAAGCCCGCACACTTTCCATTATTCCTCCCGCCGCCGATGCTGGCGGCACCAGCAGCACCGCCGCAGCGATGGTCATTGGGGTGGATCGCGAAGGAAAAATTTACCTCGAAGGCAAAGAAATTGCCCAAACGAATTTGAATAAAGCCCTTGCCGACAAGGCCAAGTTAAGCCCCGAGGCCGAAGTTTTAATCGTCGCGGATGAGCGTTCGCTCACGGGTACTGCAGTCGGGGTTTTGGATTCAGTCGTAAAAGCGGGGCTACGTCCGCGTCTATTAACCAGACCGACTAAGTAAAATTGCACAATCCGCTTGAGACTCTGCCCAAGTCCGCTGAGAGTTATTTAATGAGCGCCGATAAAAAAACTGGCAGTGCCAATGGGAAAGAAAATTTTGAAGGTGACCTAGCCAAACTCGAAAAATTGGTGGAGTCGCTCGAGGCTGGTGCTGTGTCGCTCGATGAATTAGTCACGAAATATGAAGAGGGCATGCGCCTACTGAAAGCTTGCCAAACGAGTTTACAGGCCGCCGAACTTCGCATCGAACAACTGAGCAAAAAATCTTCAGACGAATAATTAGTAAGCGAATGGCCCTTCTGCCCAATATCAGTGGTCCGACCGACGTTAAAGCTTTAGCGGCAGAAGACCTTCCTGTGCTCGCTCAAGAAATTCGTGAACGCATTATCCAAGTGACCGCACGTAATGGTGGTCACGTCGGACCGAATCTTGGCGTGGTGGAACTGACCATCGCCCTTCACCGCGTATTCAATACGCCCGCCGATAAATTTGTCTTCGACGTCGCCCATCAAGGCTACGTCCATAAATTACTCACGGGTAGAAATAATTCAGACTTCGACGGCATCCGCCAAACGGGTGGCTTGAGCGGATTTCTTAATCGCGACGAGAGTCTGCACGATGTCTTCGGCGCCGGCCACGCAGGCACCGCTTTTTCTGCAGCCGTAGGATTAGCTAATGCACGTGATCGCTTAAACGAAGACTCCCACGTCGTCGCTTTAATTGGCGATGCCGCGTTGACCTGCGGAGTGACGATGGAAGCGCTTAATAATGCCGCCACCTCCACAAAACGCTTAGTCATTATTTTAAATGATAATGAATGGTCGATTGATAAAAACGTTGGCGCATTGTCTCAGATGCTCAGCCGCTTAATCGTTTCGCGTCCTTACAATAACTCCCAAAAGAGTATCAAAAACTTCCTAAATAAATCTAGGGCAGGCACAAAGTTTCTAGATTTTGGCCGAAATTTAAAACGCCAAATTAAAGATCTATTTACCCGAAGTTCTTCGGTCTTTGAACACTACGGCGTTCGTTACGTGGGTCCGATTGATGGACACGATTTAAACGCCTTAGAACGTTATCTCACTTTCTGTAGAGACGCTAAAGGTCCGATTATTTTACACGTGCGCACCGAGAAGGGTCGGGGACTGTCCGCCGCCCTCAAGAATCCGGAAAAATTTCACGGGACCTCATCATTCGATCCTGAAACAGGTGATAGTCTGAGCACGGGTAAACCTGGCGCACCTAAAGCGTGGCAGGATGTCTTTGGCTCCTTGTTAGTTCGTGAAGCCAAAGCTAATCCGCAAGTCGTGGGCATCACCGCCGCTATGCCATCGGGTACTGGACTTAACCAATTAAAGCAGGAATGTCCGAATCAATATCATGACGTTGGAATCGCCGAAGAACACGCTGCACTTTTTGCCGCTGGTTTAGCTGCCAGAAATCTCCGTCCGGTCGCCGCTATTTATTCCACGTTCTTACAGCGCGCCTATGACATGGTGATTCACGATATCGCCTTACAAAGACTGCCGGTAACTATTTGTATGGATCGCGCCGGTGTTTCGCCGAGTGATGGACCCACGCACCACGGACTTTTCGATATCGCTTACCTGCGCTGCGTTCCTGGTGTGACGATTATGCAGCCGAAAGATGAAGATGAGTTGTCGGACATGCTACACACTTCCATTCGCTCAGGTCAGCCGATGTTTATTCGTTTTCCTCGCGGACCTGCCATGGGCGTCGCGATTAAATCTCGCCCCGCAATAATTTCCCTAGGCAAAGCCGAGGTGATTCAAGATGGAAGAGATATCCAAATTTGGGCGCTGGGTTCTATGATGCCTGATGCGCACGCCTTAGCAGAAAAACTTTCCAAAGACGGACATTCGGTCGGCGTCGTGAACGCCCGTTTCGCCAAACCCATCGATGCGGATTTATTAATCAGTCAAGCCGCTTCAGCT
>JBAXIK010000053.1:0-9965 GCA_037138415.1 Opitutia bacterium
GCTTCGCGCTGTTGATTATGGGCATCGAGCACTTCTTTAACTGCATCTTGCCAGTTATGCAGTCCGGCCACACTGCGCACAATGACGCGAGGAAGTTCAGTGGCGCCAGCGCGATATTTTTCTGAGAGAGAAATGCTATCGGCAATCCTGCGTGCATAACTGAAAGGATCAGCGGGATCGTCTTTAAGTTTAACGGAATTTGTTTTGCCGTTCTGAATGAGTTTATCAGCACGGGCGACTAATTCGCGACAGACGGGAATTTCGTACCAAGGATCTTCGGTGAGTGAGACGCGAATGGTATCACCTAAACCATCAGCAAGGAGTGACCCGATACCGATGGCAGATTTAATGCGGGCATCTTCGCCTTCACCGGCTTCGGTAACGCCGAGGTGAAGAGGATAATCCATTTTTAGTTCCGCCATCCGAGCGGCGGCTAAGCGATAGGCCTCAATCATCACCTTCGGATTCGAAGCCTTCATCGAAAGAATCATATCCCTGTAGCCATGTGATTCAGCAATGCGGATGAATTCGAGCGCCGATTCGACCATGCCGTTGGGCGTGTCGCCAAATCGATTCATGATGCGATCGGAGAGCGAACCGTGATTGGTGCCGATGCGTAAGGAACGTCCGAGAGTTTTAGCCCGAAGCACTAACGGAGAAAAAGCTTCGTGAAGACGTTCGAGTTCTTCGGCGTAAGCGGCGTCGGTGTATTCGAGTACCGCAAATTTTTTCTTATCAGCGTAGTTGCCAGGATTCACCCGCACTTTTTCGACGTGCTCAACCGCTTCCATTGCGGCTACAGGTAAGAAGTGAATATCTGCCACGAGAGGTTGGGAAAACCCAGCACCACGAAATTGTTGATGAATAGATTTTAGCGCGACTGCCGCGGCTTTATTCGGGGCGGTGATGCGGATGATTTCGCAACCTGCTTCAGCGAGTTTGATGCATTGAGCGAGGGTAGCAGCGACGTCTTCGGTATCGGACGTCGTCATTGATTGCAGTCGAATTGGATTGGATCCACCTACGCCAACATTGCCTACTTGAACGACGCGGGTGAGGCGTCGCACAGTTTGGTGTCTGGAATGACAGTAGGCCAAAGGCATTAACTAACCACTAGACCTTTCTGGTGGAGCGTCAACGCCTTGAACAAAATTTACTTAGGCTCGGAGAAGCTAACTGGTCGTAATACGTGGCGATTAATGATTTGTTGCTTCAATTGCATTTCATTATCGCCTGAACAGCGGCGGACGTCGTTGAGCATAATATACCCCATTAAACTAAAGAGCATGGCCATGCAGGCGAACTGCACGATGGTGACTGCCTTGGTGTTTAGGCCGCCCTTGATAAAGCGATTGAGAGTGGCGATGAGCATGTGTCCGCCATCGAGCACAGGAATCGGCATCAGATTTAAAACTGCTAAATTGAGATTAATTAAAACGGTGAACCAAAGCACGCGACGAATGTCGTCTGAAATATGGTAATAAGTTTTGCTGATGGAGATGACGGACGCGAGTTGGTTGACTTTGATATCGGAGCTGCGATCGAAGAGTCGACCGAGCGTCGTGAAAGTCTGCTGAATGATGCGGGTACAAGTTTCGAGCGGGTTATAATAAGCAACTTCCGGAATGGATAAAAACTGAGCTCCAATCAGGGCGCGCTCGAGGGGTTTACCTTGTTTGATTTCGGCGTTCTTTAAAATGACGGAGCCATTTTCACCATTAGCACGTTTCCAATAGAAGGTAAGATTTTGCGGACCTTGATTAGTGGCATTGTTTAAGTCTTCGAGTGAACGCAAAATGGTGAGTTCCTTGCCATCAATTTTATCAAAGACGGTTCCTGCTTTGAGTGAGTCGGCTCGCTCGCTATCCTCAGGGAAAACGCTGAGCACCATGAGTTGGTTACGAGGATTTTTTTCGTCACTGGAAAGAAGATTTGAAGTAACAGGTACCAGAATAATTGAGCTCTGTTTATTGGCTTCTCCATAGGTGATGACGGCGACAGGATTAGTCATCGTTTTCATCTGAGGTGTTAATTTTACAGTGCGTTTGGCGCCTTTATTTTCACCGAGGGTAGATTCCACTTCGATCAAACGTTCGTTCGCGCCACCTTTACGGAGAACTTCTTGGAACTCGGTGGTGTTGTTAATCGGTTGGCCGTCGACTTTCAGAATTTTATCACCGGCGACAATTCCTGCGAGGGCTGCGGGTGAACCAGGCATGGGTTTATCGATGACGACATTGCTCTTGGGCATGATGCCCGCGACGCGGATACGATCACCACTGCGTGCGTTGAGTTCAATACGAGCAGGGATTAGTGTAATCACTTTTTGTTCTTCGCCACGTTGAATGGTTAAACGACAGGTGGGCTCACCTTGTGAATTTTTTCCATTTCCGAGTAAGACTGCTTCGCTGATTTGACCAAAGGTTTTCACCGGTTGATCGTCGACGGCTAAGATTTTGTCTCCGGACTTCACACCTGCAGCGAAAGCAGGGCCTGGAGTCGTTTGGCCTAATCCCAGTTCTGCGAGTGAATTAGAATTGGTAACAATTTCTTCTTGGACGTAGCCAACGGTGGTGGTGTTACTGCCTTCAGGAACAGGAACTCCCGTGACGAATAAAATACAGGCTAAACCAAAGGCGAAGATAACGTTGAAGACTGCGCCCATGACAGCGACGATCATCTTATCGGCGTAGGAAATCTCAGGAAGTTTTTCTGCCTTCTCATCGGTTTCGCCTTCGATGGCAGAGCTGTCTCCCATTTGTGGTAGGGCGACGTAGCCGCCGAGAGGAATCCAGGAGACGCGGTAATCCACGCCGTCTTTTCCGGTCCAACCAAAAATCTTGGGACCAAAGCCAATGGAGAATCTCTCGATTTTTAATTTACGCCAGCGAGCGGCGAGAAAGTGTCCGAGTTCGTGAACGAAAATTGAGCCGCCAAAAAACAGAGCGAGTAGCGCAATGCCGCGGATGGAGTTGAGGATTTCGGATAAAGAATTATTTTCCATGAAAAGTTTTTAGCGCGCGAGACGTTGGATAAGTTGTGTGGTGAGTGTGCGTGCTTCAGCGTCGGCTTGAAGAACATCGCTTAACGAAGAAGGTTCCCGAGTTTTCGATTGGGTGAGTGTTTCCTCAATCAGACGTGCAATATCGGTAAACGCAATTTTTCCTTCAATGAATGCGCTGACAGCTATTTCATTAGCGGCGTTAAAGATGGCGGGAGCAGTGCCGCCGATAGTGGCTACTTGTTGGGCGAGACGTAAGCAGGGGTAGCGTGCGGGATCGGGAGGCGACATGCTCAACGTCAGTAATTCATTTAAGTTTAGACTGCGGGCATGACAGGGCAGACGTTGAGGATAGAGCAGGCAGTCCTGAATCGGATACGCCATATCGGGCGGAGAGAGTTGAGCCTGTAACGTTCCGTCCGTGAGCGTGATCAGAGAGTGGATGATGCTCTGCGGATGAATCACGACGTCGATCTGTGAAACAGGCATATTGAACAACCATTGTGCTTCAATAATTTCTAGTCCCTTATTGGCCATCGTGGCGGAATCGATGGTGACTTTCGGACCCATATTCCAATTCGGATGTTGGAGAGCCTGGGCCGGCGTAACAGTTTTTAATTCTTCAATCGGGGTATCACGAAATGCGCCACCCGATGCGGTTAATACCAGTCGTGCGATTTCTTGTTTCGGTTTATCGCGCAATAATTGGTGAATCGCATTATGTTCACTGTCGACAGGCAGTAAGCGTGAGCCTGATTTAGCGGCGGCGGCCGTGATAAATTTTCCGGCGAGCACAAGTAATTCTTTGCTCGCGAGTGCGATATCTTTTTTTGCGGCGATGGCGGCCAGGGTGGGTTGCAGTCCGGCGGTGCCGACGACGGCAGAGACCACAGTTTTAACTTCGGGTAAGCAGGCGATTTCGGTGAGTCCTTCAATTCCTTCTAAAATTCGTACGCCATTAAATTCTCCTGAGGCGCGGGCGGCGGCTGCGGCGGCGGGATCGGCCAAGGCAATCGTCTTAACCTTAAATTCTTTGACGGGTGCAATCAGTTCGTGCCAACGAGAATGTGCAGCGAGTCCAGCTACTGATAAAAGAGTCGGATGGGCACGAACCACTGCGAGGGTAGTTGTTCCGATTGAGCCAGTGGCCCCGAGGATAGCAATAGGCCTAGTTTCCATGCACGCAGAGTGTTTTTAAGGCAACCGTGCCAATACTCAGTGGCAAGCAGGTTTAACGGCGAATCTACTCAAATTTTGCTTCTCCGCTTGTCCTTTTGATGCGGTTTGGTTGCCTATCTCTTATGGCAACTGAGCCTCAAGACCTAAAAGGGCTATCCCACCTCGGGAATACCCAAAACAAACCTCAACAAACGTTAGAGACTTTTCCTAATCGTAATTTGGGAAGACATTACGTGGTCGAACTTTCGACGAGTGAGTTTACCTGTCTGTGTCCAGCGACGGGTCAGCCCGACTTCGCTAAGATTTCGATTCAGTATATTCCTGGTCCAAGAATCGTAGAATCAAAGTCGCTCAAATTATATTTTTGGAGCTATCGTCAACAAGGGGTGTTTCATGAACACCTGACCAATAAAATTTTAGACGATCTCGTGGCAGCTTTGGATCCAGTGTGGTGTCAGGTCACAGGTGCTTTTGAAGTGCGCGGTGGTATTGCGATTAGTGTTCGCGCCGAACACGGGAAAAAACCACAAGCGTGAAGCGACGTCCCGTCCAGAGTGATGACGGGGAACCCGCTCAATGGCCCGGTTCAGAGCAAGTCTTAGATTATTTGAGCCGACAACTTGCAGGCCGTCGACTCGCGGCGCGCACGTGTCTAACTTATGGTCGCTCACTGAAAGGCTTTGCACTTTGGATGAAAAGTAATGGCGGCTGGGATGGTGATTGGTCAAAACTGACAGCGCGAAATTTAAGAGACTTCGTGATTGAGCGTCAGTCCTCACACAATCGTAGTTCCGTGCATAATCAGGTTTCCGCCATCCGTGCATTTTTGGCCGATTTACGGGAGCGTGGTGGGATTAACTCAACCCCCGCTGCTGGCTTAGTTTTACCTAAGCTCCCGAGGTCTCTACCCAAATTTTTAACCGAAAATCAAACCACGGATTTACTAGAATCTCCTGCCGGCGAAAAGGAGTCACCCGAAGTGCAGTCGCGTGATCAAGCGGTTCTAGAATTACTTTACGGCGGTGGATTGCGGGTCGCAGAACTTTGTAGTATTAAATATGGAGACTTAGATTTAAGCACGGGGCTTGTGCGTATTTTAGGTAAAGGTTCAAAGGAGCGGGTCGTGCCCGTCGGCGAATCGGCAGTCGAAGCCGTCAAAAAATATTTAACTTTGCGGACGGCGATTAAGCGTGGAGAACCTTTGTTATTGGCCCCGCGCGGTGGACCCATGCATCCACGTGCCGTGCAGCTGATGCTGAAGAAAAAATTAGCAGCTGCCGGATTACCAGCCGATTTAACGCCGCATAAACTCCGTCACGCTTGTGCGACCCATTTATTATCTAACGGTGCAGATTTACGTTTAGTGCAAGAGCAACTCGGTCACGCCTCCCTTTCTACCACGCAAATTTACACCCACTTATCGGTGAACAAATTAAAAGAAGTTCATCGTAAGGCTCACCCTCGCGCCTAATTTTGTGATTTCTGAAATCGCTCCAGCTAAATTAAATCTGTCACTCGCGGTCACCGACTTGCGTGAAGATGGATTTCATGAACTTTTAAGTTTAGTGGCTTCGATTAAGTTGGCTGATTGCTTAGAGTTTAAAAAGGCAATGAAATGGAGCCTTTTATGTGATGATTCTTCGCTCGCTACAGATAGAACAAATCTGGTTTTAAAGGCAGCTGAAGTTTATCAGGCCCATCGACCTGATACCGTGGTCGGAGAATTTAATCTCCAAAAATTAATACCCAGTGGGGCAGGGCTCGGTGGGGGAAGTTCTGACGCTGCAGCGGCTCTGCGTTTGTTGGATCGCGCGAATCCTTCGCCGCTCGGTGATGAGACTCTTTTACAGTTGGCTGCGAAGGTGGGATCGGATTGTCCGTATTTTATAAAGTCGACCACAGCGATTATGAGTGGTCGCGGAGAAATTTTAGAAACCGTATCACCGCAAGTTGCGACGAGTTTAAAGGGTCGTCGTGTGATGATTGTGAAGCCACCGTTTGGTGTAGCTACGCAGGATGCTTATGCGTTGTTGGCAAAAAGTAAGGCTTACGATTCGAAGTCAGTCGCGAAACAAAAACTCCAAGATTGGCTGAATCAGCCCTCATCAGATCCTTCGCTTTTGGGGAATACTTTGGAGCCAGTTGTTTTTAATAAATATTTGGCGCTTCCGGTGGCACTGGATGAGGTGCGTCAGGCGACCGGAATAAACTTTAGAATGACTGGGAGCGGGAGTGCGTGCTTTGCGTTTTGTCCTGCGAAGTTTGATGCCCAGGCCGTTCGACAGATTTTAGAACGGTCATGGGGTGAGGGGGTTTGGGTTTGCGAAACTGAAATTTTATAGAGTTTCGGCTTTACTGTCACCCAACCTGTAGCCTAGATGGGGTTCAACAACACACTATGGGAAGCCTCAAGAAAAAGCGTCGTTTAAAAATGAATAAGCATAAACGCCGTAAACGTTCCAAGGACATGCGTCACAAGAAGTAAGCTTTTGCTTATTTCTAGGGCCTTTAAGCACAGGGCGACCCTACCGGTCGCCCTGCTTGTTTTTCGGGCTTGCCCAACCTCCATTCCACCCCCAAGTCTTAACCCTCAAACCCAATCCCAACCATGGCTCGCGAAACCATTATCATTGAATGCACTGAAGCACGTAAAGAAGGCAAACGCCCTTCCCGTTACATGACTACCCGTAATAAGAAACTTTCCCAAGAGAAGTTAGAGCTCAAGAAGTACAATCCTTCGCTCCGTCGCCGCACTCTCCATAAAGAGATCAAAGGTTAATCTTAATTAACCCTTCGATTAAAAAGGCCGAAGTCTTCACTGATTTCGGCCTTTTTATTCTAAATATTAAATTAGGCAGAGGGCTGTATCCGGCGTTCGCTACGCCAGCGGGCGCGATGATTGCGCGTCCAATCTAAAAGGGCTCTTTCGAAGCCGATATCTTTTCCGGCTTTTTCTGACTCGATCCATTTGTGACGAAGGATTTCATCTCTTTCGGCAAGCCACTGAGCATACAGCGACGAACGACCTGCAAAACTTTCACCCTCAAGTTGGTCTTTTTGCAGTTCGTGCATCCTTACTTTCAATAAAATTAATTTAGACGATTTAGCAAGAACGAGATGGGGTATTTACGGTGAAATTTGCCCCAATTTATGCATAATAGTGAGGGCAACCGACTTAAATACTCTCGCTGCATTGCTGTCTGGGTGGCTGATGACGATGGGGATGCCTAAATCGCCGCCTTGTCTCACCGCAGCATCTAAAGGCACTTCGCCTAATAATTCAGTATCGAGTGTCGTCGCCACTTTGAGTCCGCCCCCTTGGCCAAATGGATATTGGCGGGTTCCGTTGGAGTCTTCGAGGTAACTCATGTTTTCGGCGACGCCGATGATGGGGATGCCCACTTTTGCGAACATGGCTGCGCCGCGAAGGGCAACCGATACTGAGGCAGTCTGAGGTGTGGTGACGATAATAGCTCCACTCAGTGCCATGGATTGAGCGATGGATAATTGTGCGTCGCCCGTACCCGGAGGAAGGTCGATCAGTAAAATTTCACACTCACCCCAACGCACATTAGAAGCGAATTGCGAAATCGTTTTCATAATCATCGGGCCGCGCCAAACCACGGGCGCATCAGCGTCGATAAGCAGTCCCATCGACATAATTTTGACGCCAAAATTTTCGAGCGGGATTAAAACTTCGCCCTCCATTTCGGGTCGGGTATTCACGCCGATCATCAGGGGGACGGATGGACCGTAGATATCGCAATCCATCAAGCCCACGCGACCTGGTTGACCTTTATCGGTGAGACTGCGGGCGAGGGCACAGGCAAGGTTGACGGCGAAGGTAGATTTTCCGACCCCGCCTTTACCGCTAGCTACGGCCACGATGTATTTTACGTTTTTAACTCCCGCATCGAGAGGTAATTTATTATCCGTGCTCGTAGTGCTGGCGGCCGGGGCATTTTTTGGGACGGTGACGGTGATGGCGATTTCAGGGTCGATGACGCCTGCCGCTTTTAGGACTAATTCGATATCATTATAAAGTTTCTTGGGAATCTCCGGGTCGGCCGTGGTTACCGCTAGGCCTACGGTGACTTTGCCATCGGGGGTGACTTCGATTCCTCGCAGTAGCCCAAAGGAAAGGATGTCTCGGCTGAATCCGGGGTAGCGGACCTGACCAAGAGCTTTTTCTATAGTTTCCTTATCAATGGGCATGAGCAGGATTGAACTCCCGCCCTAGTTTAGGTCAAACTACGAAAACTTAAATCTCATCCATGAAGTCAATAAACGTCATTTTCATCTTTGTGGCAGTCCTGTTGAGCACGGGAATGCGAGCCGAAGAGCGTGTGGTGATTAATGACAACATTGAAGCCACGGTGCAGTCGGGCGTGATTCCTATTTCAATTAATTGCGATGATCCCACTTTAGGTGCGATGGTACGCGCTGCGCTGAATGCACATGGTGCATTTAGTGTACGTAATGGTTCGTCCGTAAAATTAAATATTGGTCGGACTGCTCTCACTGCAGCGGTGGCTTGTGATAATGCACGCTTTAATTTTCAAGACACTGTCGAGGGACGCGATGAAGAAGATTTAGCACTCAAGGTCGTAGACGCAGCGATTGTGGGGCTGGGTCGCGCTTGGCAACTCAAGCCTATGTATGCTGGAACCAAAATCGCTTTTGTTTCTTCATTCTCGGGTCACTCCGAAATTTACACGACGAATTTAATTTATTCACGTATCCGTCGGATCACCGATTTTAAAAATACTTCTATTTCGCCTCGCTGGTCCGCCGATGCCGGAAAAATCTATTTTGTTTCGTCCATGCGCACGGGCTTTCCCGAAATTTTTACCACGAAGGGCGCGGGAGATTTACAAAAAGTAATTACCGATGTTCGTGGAGCGTTGGGTGGTGCGAACTGTGGACCTGATGGACGCATCGCTTTTGCCTCATCGAATAAGGGCGGCTCCATGGATATTTACGTCGCGGGTGGCGCGGGCGAAGGGCCCCGTCGAGTGATTGCGACAGCGGATGTGGATGCCGATCCATCGTGGTCGCCTGATGGTTCTAAAATCGTACTCACCAGCGGTCCCTCGGGTCGCCCTGGTATTTATGTCTCTTCGGCCTCGGGCGGTTCACTCACACGTTTATCCACGGGCTATAGTTATTGCACCGAGCCGCGCTGGAATCCTAAAGATCCTGCGCAAATCATTTTCACTTTTCAATCGGGTCGTCTCGGACTCGCAGTGGCTGATATCGCCAAGGGTGAAATTGTTGCCGTGCCAACGACGTCACCTTTAAATTTATCTCACGCCTCGTGGTGTGCAGATGGACGTCACGTAGTCGCGACTCAAGCGACGAAGACCACCTCATTTTTAGTGATCGTCGATACGAAGTCAGGAAAGACCACCCGACTCACGGACGCTAAAATGGGCAACTGCTCCGAGCCTGATTGTTGGGTAAGCAGAAATTAATTCGAGCGCTGGCGGAGTCGGTCAATCGCCACGGCAGTCACGATGATTGCACCCGTGATGATGCGTGTCGTACTTTCACTGATTCCGTTTAAAGTACAGCCCGTGCGGATCACGGTGATAATGAGTGCACCGATGAGTGAGCCGAAAATTGAACCGATGCCACCGTTGAGACTTGCACCGCCAATGACTACCGCGGCGATGATATCGAGTTCGTATCCTGTTGCGCCTGTGGGGTCGCCTTGACCTTGGTAGGACACGAGCATGAGTCCAGAGAGGGCAGCGAAGGCTCCACCAATCATGTAGACGAAAAT
>JBAXIK010000054.1:0-9805 GCA_037138415.1 Opitutia bacterium
CGCACATTGGTTTCCGCATTACCTCCGCCCGAGCGGGCTGCTAAAGTAATTTCTTTCGCCAACACGGAAAAAACTTTTCCGCGTTTCGCATCAATCACGGCTTTGTGCCGTTTCGTTGTATGCCACTTGCTATGACCAGACATAAAAAATTAATTTTTAGATTTCTTTTTCTTGGGAAGGATGATTTCCACAGGGGCCGTCGGATTATTTTTACTCATTCCCACTTGTAGCATCGTCAATAAATTTTGCAAGGTCATGTAAAGCGATAGAGCTGCAGGCAGTGAATAACAGATGACGGGGAATAAAAGGGCCATCGTGTACATAATAGTTTTTTGAGTATCATCCGCCGAAGGTGTCGGCGTCATACGCATCGACAACCACATGGTGATACCCATCAGAATAGGCAGTAAATTAACCCCGAAACTGCCGATGTGGAAAAGTGTATCGGGAGTAGAAAGATCATGAATCCAGAGGAAAGATTCTAAGCGTAATTCCACCGTGGTTTGGAATGCGGTATAGAGTCCGAAGAAAACAGGAATCTGAATGAAGATCGGTAAGCACCCAGCGAAAGGATTAATTTTGTGCTCGGTGTAGAGCTTCATCATTTCTTTATTCAACTTTTCGGAGTCATTCTTATATTTCTCACGAATCTCTTCCATCGGCCCCTTGAACTGCTGCATCTTCTGTGCGGTGCGCTGTTGAGCGGAAGTGAGTGGCCAGGTAATCAGTTTAATAATCACGGTGAGCAGAACAATCGCCCAACCCCAAGACCAGCCACCAGTCCAAGTGAGCAAAGAGTGGATGCCACCCAAGCAAGCGAGAAGGAGTTTGCAAATTGCACCGAATGAAATGAATCCGAGAATCTTGGAAAATTGTAAGACGGAAACCTGATCATCAGATAGGGCTGCTAAGCGTGCATATTCTTTGGGACCCACAAAGAAGTCGCCTTCCGTAGTCACACTTAAGTCAGCAGCAGGAACACCTTCCCAATACGCGAAAGCCTGAATACCTAATTCTTGGTTATCGAATTTTACGGGACGAGCAACCAACTCGGAGCGCGCACCGCGTTGATTAGGTTCAACCCGAATGATTGAAGCGAAAAACTGATTGCCCGAAGAAACCCAATTAAAGGGTTTACCCGCCGCAACTGCAAGGTGTTCGGATTCTGCACGATGTGCACCGAGACCAAAAAATCCACTGGAGTCACTGAAAACGCTGATTCCGACGTGAGTTAAGTCTTCACCATTATCAGCTAACACCGACACAAATTGGTGAGCAACGTCACCTTGTGTGTAGTGCCAAGTTCCCGTCGAATGCCAAACGCGCGTCGGTACCGCACCAGAAGCTTCCACCTTAGTTTGAAAACGAATCGAATAAGGCTCCGCTCCCTCTTTATCGGCTACCGGTAAAGTATAAGTGCGGGTAACCTTAGTACCATCTTCCAACTTTCCTTGATAGACCAAGGAAGTAGCACTGCTCGATACTAACTTAAATTCGGAGTAAACAGGCTCAACCTTATTAGTCGCACGATTCGTTACGCCCAGCGCCATCGCCGAGTCTTCGTTGCTGGCATTAAATAAAATATTTTCTTTCTTAGAAAGATCGGCGGACTGCTTTAGAAGTTCTGCTTTTTCAATCGCGCCACCTCGTGAGGTAAAGGTGACCTTCAAATATCCGTTATCGATTACCGTCTTCTGCGCATCAGCGATGGATTGAGCCGAAGAACTAAGATTGCTTACTGCAGGAGCGGAGACAACAGAAGCCGTGGCGGCAGCTTTAACAGGTTTCGCAGGGGTTGAAGTCGGAGCGGGGGCGTTGGGTTTTGAAACAGCGAAAATAAACATCGCTGCAGCAATACATCCGACACCTAGAAATAAGTTTTTGCGGTCCATAGAAATATACCCCTTTGGCTAGGGAACGGAGCCCACGGGTGCAAGGCACAAGGCAGAGAAACCTAAATTTTCCTCCATTTAACCCCTTTCCGGGGAGATTTCTACGAACCAGGCTTTGTCGCAGGAATCTTAGCCAATTCGGGCGGCAATTGGTCGGCCGGATAAGTCGGGAAAGTTAATTCTAATAAAGAAATAAATGGAGCCACAAATTGAGTCTGTCCACCCGATCGGTCCACCAAGCAGGTGACAGCTACGGGTACGGCTTCGTGGTGCTTGATGATTTCCAAACATTCTTGAACCCGACCACCCCGCGTGACCACATCCTCAGCGATTAATACCCTCTCCCCTTTTTTGAAGGAAAAATTGCGACGCAAAACTAACTTGTCGTTTTCTTTTTCGACAAAAATAAAGCGCACCCCCAATTGGCGAGCGAGTTCTTGTCCGACAACCAGACCGCCCATCGCGGGAGCTAAGACCACATCGCAGGGATAATCTTTTAATTTGGGACGTAAAAGTTCAATCAGACGCGTTACTTTATCCATGTACTGACAAACCTGCGCACACTGAAAAAAATGTCCGCTGTGTAATCCCGAACGCAGTATGAAGTGGCCGTTAAGCAGCGCCCGTGAATCTCTAAAAATTTGTAAGACTTCCTCCTGGGTTGAACTCATGTTGTTTAATTAGTACCAATAAACCTGACGGGGCGAGACGATACCGGAAAATTCATATTAAAAAAGAAACTCTCGCCCCTTTTCGGTGATTAACTTAATAATAAATCATGGAAAAACCTGAGTCCATTAAACAAAGCCAAAATCTCATCCTGATAATGATGACTTTATTTCTAGCTTCACTCGCAGGTCTGTGGCTTTGGTCGAATAAGACAAAGCAAGCCCCCCTCGGCGACATGGTTTGGATACCTGGCGGTGAATTTGCCATGGGTGAATTAAGCCCGGATAAAGATCATCAGGAAGAAGGGCCCGCCCACGCTGTAGTCGTCAAAGGTTTCTGGATGGATACGACCGAGGTCACCAACGCACAGTTTTCTCAATTCGCCGAAGCCACAGGCTATGTGACTGATGCAGAAAAAGATTTCAGTCCCCGAGATTTTCCGACAGCAAAACCCGAAGACCTAAAAGGCGGCTCACTTATTTTTCAGTTAACTCCAGGCGTAAATCCTTTTCAGTGTGGACCCGAAGGTTCCACCCCCTGGTGGAAATTTACGGCGGGAGCTACGTGGCGCCACCCCCAAGGCCCAGAGTCTGATATCAAAAATAAAATGAATTATCCAGTAATCTGCGTCACTTGGAAAGACGCACAGGCTTACGCAGCTTGGGCAGGGAAAAGATTACCGACTGAGGCCGAATGGGAATTCGCCGCCCGCGGTGGATTACAAAATAAAAGATTTGTGTGGGGCGACGAAGAAAAACCCGACGGAAAGTTTATGGCTAATTACTGGCAGGGAGGTTTTCCGCGCGAAGATGACGGCGAAGATGGCTTCACCTCCATAGCACCCGTAAAATCATTCCCGCCTAATGGATACGGGTTATATGATATGGCGGGCAACGTCTGGGAAATGTGCGAAGACTGGTACAGTCTGCGGTTTTATGACATTTCGCCCAAAGATAATCCGTTAGGACCAGCCGCTGGAACCTATGACCCAAAGCGTACAGGATACACCGAACACGTGATGCGCGGCGGATCTTGGCTCTGTGACGAAGGCTACTGCTTTCGCTTTCGGCCCTCAGCACGCTCAGGCGTTGATTCTATTAGCTCAACCAATCACGCCGGTTTTAGATGCGTGAAAGATAAACTAGAAACTGCTAAATAATTTTAGTCTCGTTCCTGATAATCTAAATCTTTCCCATAGGTCTCTTCCATTCCATTCACTGCTAAGAAGGCGACGCCAAAGCAAAATACACCCAAGAGCGTAGCCGCCAACTGACTGGAAACTTGGTACGATATGAGTGTACCAAAAGTGAACGACATTAAGACAAGCGAACCGCGAACGAAATTGGGAACTGTGGTTGCCACCGTCGCCC
Source organism: Opitutia bacterium (assembly GCA_037138415.1). Taxonomy (GTDB): domain Bacteria; phylum Verrucomicrobiota; class Verrucomicrobiia; order Opitutales; family UBA953; genus UBA953. Next base: position 3,932 of record JBAXIK010000054.1, read on the forward strand.
GTAAATTGGTGCCAAACTGCTCTGCCGCAATGGTGATAAAAATGGCCCAGTAGCCCATGCTTAAGCCCATAATAAATACTAGGGTGTAAAACTGTGTAGCCGTCCAGCCGTGTGAAAAGTAAAGGAAGGTAACCACGCAGCCGGCACTGAATATTAAAAAGCTCGTAACGATTTTCTTACGCGAGTTGAGCCACTGACTGGCCAATCCACTCGCTAAATCACCAAACGTTAAACCCAAATAAAACAAGGCAACCGCACGATTAGTCAGAACCTCTTTTATTTCAAATTGTGGAGCGAATACCCTTTCTGATTTCTGAACCAATATCCCAATCATGTACCAAGTAGGCAAACCAATCGCGATACAGCGAATGTAACGCATGAATCGTACTCGACTGGTAAATAGCGCAAAAAAATTTCCGCGTGCAACTACACCGGGACCATCCGAATTCTTCGATCGATGAAACATGCCCGACTCCGTGACCGACAGTCGCGTAAATAAAAGACAAAGTCCTAATCCTCCACCAATGAAATAATTGGTCTGCCAGGTGACTAATTCGGCGACCGTTCCTGCGACCACTGCACCCGAAACACCGACGGCGGCAATGAGTGCCGTACCGTAACCACGACGTTCTTTAGAAAGAACTTCAGAGACCAGAGCAATACAGCCACCCAACTCGCCCGCTAATCCAATTCCGGCAAAGAAACGACACGCGGAATAAATTTCAATATTCGTGGCGAATCCATTGGCAATATTAGCGAGTGAATAAAGTAAGATTGAACCGAACAGCGTCGCCAGCCGACCCATACGATCAGCGAGAATACCGAAAAATAATCCGCCGATAAGCATACCCAACATCTGCCAATTCATCGGATCGGCATACCAAACAATATCACCTTTAATATGGAAAGTATCTAAGCTAGCATTCTTCACCGCCATACAAAGCGTGAGGTCATAAATATCTACGAAGTAACCTAGCGCACCGACAATGACGACGGGCTGAAATAAATCCTGCCAAAGAGTACGTTGCGATGCGGAGGTTGGTGCTTCCATAAATTATTCTTTGAGACCGTGTAAGTTAGCCATCGAAATACCCGAGAGCATCGCTCCCGTGACTCCGAGGAATCCTTGGTCTGTTCCAATAATAAAAAGATTTTCTAAATCCGTACGTCCATCGCGTCGCTTAATGGGCGATCCATAAATAGCTCCATTCAGGTGACTGGTAAACTTACGCACCGTACGTGGCGTGAAAACATCGCTCGAAGTCAGCGCTGCATCATGCACCGCATCACTTACCGGAGTAAGATGATTACGGGCAACGCGATTGAGTTGCTTAAACCATTCAGTTTTTTGAGCCAAATATTCCTCCTCGGGCAAGCGACACCATTCATCATGATTAGCGAGTGCAGTCACGCGCAACCACCCCTCATCCAAACTCCTCTCACTGCCGTAATTATAATTATTGGGAATACAAATAACGCCCGACTTTGGATCCACTAAGCCTTTCGGGGATTGGTAATTAAAACGCTCTTCGTCACAGAAAAATATAATGGTTTCATTCCACTTAAATTGCGAAAACTCTGCTGGCTTATAAGTTGAAATAGTTTCGAGATAACCCAGTCGACCAATCTCACCTTGCGCAACTTGCGGGGAACAATCGGATCTTAAGCGCTGCGTCTCGACTGCTCCAGCTGAAGAATAAATTTTGTCCGTGGTGACTTCGGTGCCATCATCTAAAATCAATCCAACGGCGCGTGAATTACGGACAATAATTTGCTTCACTCCACACTTCATACGACGATCCACTTGATGCTCCCGACAGCGATCCAGGAGCAGGCGAATCACTTGTCTTACCCCAATAAAGGGTCGAGCAAAGCCTTCTTTAAATAGCGAACGCCACATGATAGCGAACTGGGAAACTTCAATGTCGTTTTCCAAAGCACTCCCGTAAAAACATGTGGGCAAAAGGAGCATATCGCACAGCAGCGGATCTGAAATCTTTTCGTTCAACAACGCACGGGTGGAACCGCCGTTGGCCTCTAAAGCAGCTTCATCGATATTAGAAATAAAATTATCCAATTCGCGAAATTGGTCGATAGCTCGAGGAAAAGCCTGAGCCACATCATCCATTAAATCCGAAAAATGGTTATTCACCCGCAAGTGCTTGCCGCCCATTTTGATGAGCGATCCGAGCTGTGGACAAAGATCCAGTTCTTCGCGTTTAATTCTGAGTTGCCGCATTAACTTCGTGAGTGGCGTACCCTTCGCACCTTCGGGCACCCAATTAGTGAGGGCATGCAAGCCTACATCATACTTGCGATTACCACGCGCGTAAAAGGAGTTCAGTCCGCCTGCGGCATTGTGCTTTTCTAATAATAAAACCTTTTGGCCGAACATGCTTAAGCGTACGGCAGCGGCGAGACCTGACATTCCTGCTCCAATAATAACGGCGTCGTAATGAACGGGGGCGGAATCCACTCATTTACATTTGAAAAGCCCAGCCAAGGGTCAAGCGACACCTTCGCTCAAACCTTACTAATTCTTAATAAATCATCGGCTGCCCGAAAAATTTGCTGAGCGGTAATACGTCCCATCGCACGATTCATCCGAGCATTATAATCATTGATGTCTTCACCTTCAAACATCGTAGTATCAATTCGCACCGCGCGACTTAATGTACCCCAGGGCCGGGAGCGGTTATAATTTGAAGGTCCGTAAACTCCTAAAACAGGCACTTTCACGGCCGAGGCTAATTGCAAAATAGCCGAATCCGTGCCCATGAACAATCGAGCCTCTTTAATTAAAAGCGCGAGTTGCGGTAAGGTTAATTGGCCTCGGGTAGAAAAGGCAGCGGGTCCAATCAACCCACAGAGTGCGTCGGCCATGATACGCTCTTCCGAGGCGGGCCCAGCGGATACGACCACGCGTTCAATTAAACCTGCGGATAATAATTCGCGCGTCGCTTGAGCCCATTTATCGATTTCTAAAATTTGCGAGGGTTGTGAAGCGCCAGGATGAATCACTAAATATTTCTGCGGCTCAACGAGTAAGCCGTGTGAATCCATACGCGAGGAAGCAAACCACATCGGTGGCACCTCAGCGGAAATATTAAAAATCTCTGAAAAGACAGCGTGATCGCGGGCGGCTTCATGAGGATCCACTAATAACCCTCGGACTTGTTGATGGAAAAAGGGTGCTAAATAAAACGGAGCCTTACCGGCACAAATTCTACGCGTCGCTCCACTCAATGCCACTAAAGTATGAGCCGTACGATGAGAAGATAACGCGATAGCGTAATCAAAATCTTGACGACGAAGATGCGAGACGAGAGCGGCAAACTGCGAAACTGTATTATTTAAATTATAGGTGACGGTTTCAGTAATAACCGGGCAACCCTGCGTAGCCATTTCAGCACCAGGCAATGTGATATAAGTGACGTTAGCACCGGGATGAACTTCTTTAATCGCACGCAGAGAAGCACTAACGGCGAGAGCGCCACGTAAGCCAGCGAACTTACAAATTAATATCCGCATAATTAAGTTAAACCTTGCGACTGATTATCCCAGAGACGACGGAACAGTTCACTCGTTTTATAAATTTCATCGCGCGTGCCATCTGCAACGATACGTCCACCGTCAAAGACTAAAATTCTATCTACATCACGAATGGTGCTAAAGCGATGGGCGACAATCAGAGTAGTACGACCAGTCATTAATCGAGAAAGTGAATTCTGGATACTACGTTCCGTTTCTGTATCGAGGGCCGAAGTGGCTTCATCTAAAATTAAAATCGGGGCATCTTTTAAGAAAGCACGAGCAATCGCAATACGCTGGCGCTGCCCGCCTGACAACTTACCACCGCGCTCGCCCACCATCGTATTAAAGCCTTGGGGCTGGGCATTGATGAAATCGAGTGCTCCCGCGAGGTGAGCTGCTTCGCGAATCTCTGCATCGGTGGCACCCGCTTTTCCAATACGAATATTTTCCGCAATGGTCTCGTTAAACAAAATGGGCTCTTGTGAAACGAGAGCAATATTTGCTCGTAAATCGACTTGTTTTACTTGGCGAACATCGACGCCGTCTACTAATAAGCTACCCTCTTGCGGATCAAAAAAGCGTGGGACGAGATTCACGAAGGTACTCTTTCCCGCTCCGCTCGGGCCCACAAGAGCCACCGACTGGCCAGCTGGAATCGTGATAGATACATTACTCAAAACGGCATCCTTGCCGTAGGCAAAGGATAAATCCTTCATAATAATTTCGCCTTTCACACGTCCCAGGGATTTTGCTTGAGGCAAATCAGCCACTTCGATGGGTGCATTAATAATTTCCTCTAAGCGAACTAAACCTGGTTCGGCCATGTGCAGACGATTGCTCACAAATCCGATTTTTTTGATCGGACCATAGGCCATGTAAAATGCTGTGATGAGTGAAAGCAGTTCTTCGAATTTAAAACCAACCGATGCGCCCACACCAATCGCGATGGCGATGCCACAGGCAGCAGAAATTTCGAGGAGCGGTGAAAGTACTTTTTCGTAGCGCACTAATTTGGCTTGGATGCGCAAACCTTCATGACTCGCCTTCGCAAAACGGGCAGCCTCACGTTCTTGTAATCCGTAAGCTCGAACGTCGCGGGCGGCTTGAAGATTTTCTACGGCGATTGAATTAAGGTCCGAGGCGGAAGTTAATCCACTCCGGGCGCGTTTCTGAATCGCCAAACCGATTGCACGAACAGAAAAGACTGCAAAGGGAACCACAATTAAGCAGGCAAGAAATAATTCTCCATTGGGTTTCGATAAACAAAGCCAGACGACATAGCCCACCGCAAACAGCATCGTGAGTGGTTGAATTAAGAGGTCATTAGAAACATCGACCAAAACTAACCGCACCGAGTTAGCGTCATTGATTACTCTTTGAAGCAAATCACCGACGGGAATTTTTCCGAAAAACCCGAGATGCATTTTTTGTAATTTCTCAAAAACCGTACGACGAACCGATTCGACTACACGAAGTCCGGCTAAATTCAGGAAGAAACTTGAACAAAATTCCGCAACACCACGAATAATAAAAATTGCCGGGAGAAAGGCGACGGCGAAGGGAACGGCATAATCTTTAGGCAAATAATATGATGTACCACCGAGCCATGCAGGCAGCACCACGAGCGGAGCCGCTCGTTGGACTTCATCGCCAAAAACAGTTGGTAAAACCTTACCGACCAGAAACGGTAATCCGATAGCATTCGTTGAGGCGTAAACAGCGCCAAGTAATAAAGCTAAAACTAATAGGGTGCGACTTCCCCTTAGATGTGGAATATAGGTTTTGTAGCGGGCACTAAACACCCTATGAGACTGAGCCAGAGGCCCGCCGGAGGAAATACCAAACTCACTTATTTACGTTTCGGGAATAGGATTGAGGCGACCACTCCAGTAATGAGGGCAGCACTAATAACCATCAACGAAATCTGGGTGGGGATGTGTATCTTACCTTCAGTAATAAAGGCGGCAGGCATCCAGCTCGTAACCATTCCCTCCGCCATACTCAAAGTGGCAGCCCAAGGAAGTATCATTTTAATGCCTATAAACACCAAAATAAACGCGAGGGCGATTTTAAGGAAACGGAAATACTCCATGAACCCAGAGATAGCAAAGTACATAGATCGCAGGCCCATAATCGCAAAAATATTAGAAGTGAAGGCGATGAAGCGACGCTCCTCGACCGACATCTCGGGGGGCAGGATGCCAAGCACAGCTGGAATTGAATCTATCGCAAAAATCAAATCCGTGCATTCAATAATAATCAGCACCACAAATAAGGGCGTAAAGTATCTACGGCCATTTTGTTTCACGTAAAAAGATTTACCATGTAGATCCGGGGTTA
>JBAXIK010000055.1:0-9455 GCA_037138415.1 Opitutia bacterium
ATGTAGGGCTGGTATTCTCGAAGGTTTCCTTGGTTGATGAAGAAAGCGGCAAGGTGGAGTTTGTGCTCTTTGATAGAATCGGGGCTAGTGGTTTGTATCCTGCTTCGGTATTTATGAATAAGCAGATTACAGGTCTCGTTTCACCGGGAGCGACAATCATCCGCCGAAAAGATATTCTGAACGCACTCTTTGTCGGAAAGGTTCCCTTTGCCCGCCACGAATACCGCGGTGTTGGCCCCGATTGGCTCATGACATCCATGGTAACCCTCGATTACCCTAAAATAGGTTTTATCAATGAGCCACTCGCTATTTTCTCTTCTCATGCAGGGTCAATAACGACCAATGCACTCAACGATGCGAAAAAAAAGCGTGCCCTGCGATGCGCCTATCAAGAGTCTCGTAAGTTCTATACTTTGCTTTGGATGGTAAAGTTTTTCCGCCTCGACCTTCTAGCAAATGTCGCATTGGTTTTATTCCGTATAAAAGCAAAACTTGCTTCAGCCCTTAACCGTATTTTTCCAAGAAAACCTCTCAAAAAATGAAATCGCGAACTGTTAAACTAGCCGACAACACGATTTCTGCTGAAGAAATTGCCTCGCTTGCTGACTGGCTAAAAGAAGGCCATCAGCTTACCAAGGGCCCACTCACGCGAAAGTTTGAATCCGAATTAGCCGATTATATCGGTTCAAAATATAGTATTATGGTCAACAGTGGATCATCAGCAAATCTGCTCATGGCGTACAGTCTACTTGAGTCGGGTTATTTAAGAAACAAGAAGGTTATCGTTCCTGCGGTCTCTTGGATTACCACGCTATCACCCTTTGTCCAAATGGGCTTTGATTGCTATTTGTGTGATTCTGATTCTCGCGATTTAGGTATCGATCTTAATCACCTTGAACAACTTCTTAAGAAAGAGCAGCCAGCATTACTTATCCTTGTTCATATTCTTGGTCACTCTAACCAGATGGACGCTATTCGTAGTCTTTGTACGCAGCACGGGTGTCTGGTTATCGAGGATGCCTGCGAAGCTTTAGGGTCTGAATATAAAGGTGTTAAAGCCGGTAATCTTTCCATGGCTGGCTCATTTTCTTTTTATTACGGCCACCATATCTCAACCATTGAAGGGGGGGCAATTGTTACCAGTGACGATAAGCTCTATAGCGTCATGTTATCCATTCGCTCACACGGCTGGTCGCGCGATGTTCCGGAGGTAGATCGACAAGACTGGAAGCAAGAATTCCAAATTGATGATTTTCGAGAATTTTACAGTTTCTACTACGCTGGCTATAATCTGCGCTCTACGGATTTAAATGCTTTCCTCGGACGTCAGCAGTTAAAGAGACTTCCTGAAATTGCCAAGATACGCGCCCGTAACTTCGAGCTTTATTGTGAGGCCCTACCTGAATTTTGGTGTCAGACTAGCGAAGAAGGATTTGTTTCGAGTTTTGCCTATGGTACTTTTGCAAAAAACCGGCTTGAGGTGTCCAAACACCTTCTTGGCCTAGGTATCGAGTGTCGTCCGCTGGTTTGCGGATCCATGGGCCGTCAGCCGTTTTGGATAAAGAAGTATGGCGTTACCCATCTGCCGGTTGCGGATAAGGTGCATGACTTCGGGCTTTATCTCCCCAACCATGCTAATATTACAGCAGATGATATTAAATACGTGGCCCAACACTTCCGCGAAGTTGCCCAGCCCTGTTAAATTTATTTACGCCAGCCAGCCTTCCAAAGTAGGCTATCTAATTTACAACTGATACTTGAAAGGTGCCGATTAAGTCCTGAGCCCAATGTATGATCGCGTAGGCCACGATTTTTGTAGCTGCGAGACTGCGTAGTCCATGGAGCATCAATGAATATTTTTAACGCCTTAGCAATATATTCGTCAGTAAACCAGCCTGGTATGCGATTGCCATTAAACCAAGGCTCTTTGAGGTATGAGAGGTAGAGTTGATCATCCGAATCTACTTTTAGGATATAATCAATGGCCTCATTAAAACTGGGGAAGTCGGAGACGTTTATAAAGCTGCGCGGATTAAAGTCGCGGGCGATATCGGGGTTGCCCCAGTAAATAGGTAAACTGTTCACTAACATAGGCTCTACAAGCTTTTCAGTTGTGTAGCCCGGCGAAGATGAATTTTCGAAACTTAGAGTGAATTTATAGTCTTTTATAAAAGAAAGTTTATCTGAAACGACTTTACCTAAGTTATTGAAGTGCCGTCCTCCGGAGTCGACCGCTTTTCGACGATTCAACATCTTGAAGAACTTATTTCTTTCAGATCCACGTGGATTCGAAACTACAAAATTACAGAACTTATCTTTTTCTTTGAGTATGTTCATAGGAACATAGTCAGGCCCTTTAATTAATTGAGTCGGGTTTTGAATGTAATGAATGTATTGAGGTAGGCGAAGGTGCCTCGGCTCATCAGGCAAATGGCAAAAAGTGATAGCATAATCACACTCATCAAAGTCGGGTAAAACATTTTCAGAGGTATAAAATATCTTTTTCCCCTTAAACGAGCGATGGTTATTACCAAAACTCGAATAGATAATAACTTCAGCTTGTGTCATGGGCACGACACGTACATCGTATGTTTGGGCGAGGACACGCGTTAAAAAGTTATTATTAGGATTAAACGAAGCCATTCGGTCGCGTTTATTTTCCCAGAAAATAAAGTCACTAAAGGCAATCAAGAGTGGGCGCATGGGCTTAGGTATTCTTGTGGCTTAAAGAATTAAACCATTGTTTGGTCCGTCGGGTTACCTGTCTAAGATGGCGACGGAACTGATCCCAGGGTGACAATGTATTGGGCCATTGGGGGTGTAGATTATACTGAGCTAATTCGTCTAAAGTTATTTTTGTTATACCGTCTACATTCCAGAATTGCTGGGTGTGGTATTGAGCCATGGGCACCTCGTTGATATCCAGTAAGAGATAGTTCTGAGGTTCGTTTAAATAGATGAAAAATCCTAAAAACTGAAACTCGCTAAATTCCTTTCGCGGTTGTTTTCTGGCGTACGCTTCAATGTCAGGAAAGTGCGCTGAGAATGATTGAAGTGTCGATTTTAAGAAAAGCCGCGCACCGTGTCCTTGCATAAATGAACAGGGGGGTTCTTTGCCGAAAAGTTTTCCAATAATAGGCCGCCACTTTATTGCTAATTTATCTGCCGGCACAGGCCATTTATTGGTGAGGATTCTTGGTTTACCATTTTCTAAATAGTCTTGAACTGAGGCCCCTGGTAAAAAGACAAGATCGGAATCTACAATCAGTACCATGTCTCCCTTAATATAATGATGACAGAGCAGCTTGGAGACTTGTTGGCCTATGTAATCATTGGGAAACACAGGAGACGTAACAATTCGGACATCTTTGGCGTATCTTAGGTGATGCTCTTGCCCTTCAGGTATGCACACGACAATTTCATCCCAGCCCTTAAGATTATTCCTAATAGATTGAAGACAGAGGTCTAACCAAGCTATATCCCTTTTATAAGTCCGAATAAAAATTGAGACCATGCTTTTAGCCGCGTGGGCCGAATTTGCGCTGAGGGGGCTGCGAGGGTGGGGTCGCTTCAATCTGCACACCGACACATGCGGGGTGCTTTGCAAAAAAGGCATAGGTGGTCGGATCAAAGCGTGTGCTCATGGCATTGGCGGCTTCGGCGACTAAGATTCTGCCATCGGGTTGCAGGAAGCCAATTTGCACCACACTGCGTCCATCCACGCGGCGTGTATGGGCGACAATCTTTTCCATGAACTCAGCCGCCTCAGGCCCCGGTTTTAAGGCAAAGAGGATTTTCTTAATTAAACTCGGAGCATTCCGTAGAGGCTGAACGGAGTGAACATTGACGGACCACTCGCTGCGTTCTTCGCGATAAACAAGCCGGGCATCAGCGATGATGTGTGAGCCGTCCATGAGTAACGGGAGCTCTCCGTCTTTGACATTTGCAAAAGCGTCATACGCTTCAGAAAACATATTCACGCCAAAGGTAATTTTTCGGGAGGAAATCGTAAATAAAGCCCAAGCACGATTATCCTTCTTGGTGAATTTCTTTTCTAGTCCGCCTACGATACCGCAGATTCTAATCAGATGTCTTTCTTCTTTATTTAACTCAAGACGATCCGGCGTAGTCGTTAGGGTTGAAATGATTTCATCGAGTCCGTGATAATCCGCTAAAGGGTGACCGCTTAAATAAAAGCCCAAGAGTTGTTTTTCGCTATTAAGCATTTCGAGCTTAGGCATCTTGGCTGACTTTCTTAAAATTAAATCCGAGGGACGAGCTGCACCCGCGTCTTCTGCACCCAGCATGTCAAAGAGACTTCCTTGTCCGCTCGCTCGTTCTTTTTTCTCAGCACTAAAATATTTTCTTACCGACTCAATGGAGTCCACTAAGTGCTGTCGGTCTTCTCCACTGAAATCGCAGGCGCCCGAGCGGGATAGGCAATCGAGCGTGCGACCATTAATATTTTCATCACCCATCCGTTCCACAAACTCAGCGAAGTCTTTGAACGGCCCATTCTTCTCGCGCTCAGCAACGATGGCACGAGCAGCTTGTTCACCCACGCCCTTAATCGCTCCTAGTCCAAAGCGAATGGCTTTATCTTTTACGACGGGAGTAAAGTCAGTGTCGGATTGATTAACATCGGGGCCGAGTGCTTTGAGTCCGAGGTTTTCAACCTCCGACATAAACTCGGCTAGTTTATCTGCATTACCTTGTTCTGAGGTTAAAACTGCGGACATGAACTCAACCGGATAATTCGCTTTTAAGTAAGCGGTGCGATAGGAGAGAATCGCATAAGCAGCAGAGTGAGATTTATTAAATCCGTACTCGGCAAATTTTTCCAGAGTTGCGAAAATTTCCTCTGCCTTCTTTTTCTCGATTTTATGAGTCTTGGCGGCGCCTTCGACGAAGATGGATCTTTGTTTGTCCATTTCCTCCTTAATCTTTTTACCCATGGCTCGACGAAGAAGATCCGCGCCACCGAGTGAGTACCAGCAATCACTCGGGCGGCTTCCATTACTTGTTCTTGATAGACTAAAATACCGTAGGTTTCTTTGGCGACCGGTTCGAGCAAGGGGTGGGCGTAACGAATATTGGCTGCGTCTTTTTTGCTCTTAATGAATTCAGGAATAAATTGCATGGGGCCCGGACGGTAGAGCGCGATTAACGCTACGATTTCATCGATCGAAGAAATACTGAACTGACGGCACAGCGATTGCATACCCGTCGATTCAAGCTGGAACACGCCGACGGTTTTCGCCTCATTCAGCAGATTGAAGGTAATGGGATCTTCGAATCCGACCTTATCGATATCGAAGTCAGGCTTCTTCTGGTGTTTGCGGACTAATTTCTGAGCATCATCAATAATCGTTAAAGTTTTCAGTCCCAAGAAGTCCATTTTGAGTAGACCTAATTTCTCTACCGGATCTTTGGAGTATTGGGTGGTGAGGTCGCCTTCCTGAACAGTGACGGGAATAATGTCAGTGAGCGGGCGGTCGGCGATAATCATACCGCACGCATGCTTTCCGCTATTACGCACCATGCCTTCGATTACGCGACCGGTTTCCATAATACTCGCAGCCTGCGGATTTACATTAACTTCTTCGCGCAGTTCGTTTGATTTCTTAATCGCATCATCGAGGGAAATATTGATGTCATCGGGAATTAATTTTGCGAGTCGGTTGGATTCAATAAACGGCAAATCACGAATTCTCGCTAAGTCGCGTACCACCATCTTCGCTCCGAAAGTTCCAAAGGTAATAATATTGGCGACGCGATCAGCACCGTATTTTTTACGAACGTAATTAACCACGGCGTCACGTCCGCGAATACAAAAATCGATATCAAAATCAGGAGCCGAAACACGCTCTGGATTTAAAAAACGTTCAAAGAGCAGTCCGAAGCGAATCGGGTCGATATCGGTAATCTTTAAGCAATAGGCAACGATGGAGCCGGCGCCTGATCCGCGTCCAGGCCCGACGGGGATGCCTTGTTGGTGGGCCCAGTCAATGAAGTCCCAAACAATCAGAAAATAATCGACGAAGCCAGTACCGGCGATGACGCCCATTTCATAGTCTACCCGGCGACATAACTCCGCGGGGCTTTCTTGATGGAGACCAGGCTTTTTCTCGTTACTCCAGTTTTTGACGTCATCGTAGTCGATGTTGTAGCGCTGCTTCAGCCCTTTCTTCACTAAGTCTAAAAGGTACGAGGCATTTTTGCGCATACCATCGCGAACGGATTCGGAAATAGAAAATTCGGCCACCTTGCCCTCAGAGGATATAATCTTATTTTTAAGTACTTCATAACCATCTAAAATCTCATCAGTTTTTTTGTCTGCCTTGGGTTTTACTCCGTCATTAAATATGTAAACCGGGTAATGATTTTTTCCTACAGGTAGTTGCACATCGCACATTTCGGCAATGGCTACGGTATTTTTAATCGTTTCAGGTGCCTCGGAGAATATGCGAAGCATTTCGGCCTCACTCTTTAAATAGAACTCTTGGGCGCTGTAGCGCATGCGTCTTTCATCGGCTAAGCGTGCACCTGTTTGAATACAGAGCATCGCATCGTGGGCGACGGCGTGACCCGCGTCGACGTAGTGAACGTCATTGGTGGCGACGGCCCGTAATTTAAATTCGTCGGCTAATTTAAGTAGATCGGCGATAATGCGTTTTTGTTCTTCGAGTCCGTGGTCCATCAGTTCGATGACAAAGTTTTCGCGCCCAAAAATTTCTACAAAACGACCACAAGCTTTACGTGCGGCTTCGTAGTCGCCTTTTAATAAATGTTGGGGGATGACGCCTTGGAGGCATCCACTGAATCCAATTAACCCTTCAGAGTGCTTAGTTAACTGTTCGATATCCGTACGCGGCTTGTAATGTAGTCCGCGAACGTGGGCATCGGAAACCAGTTTAGTTAAATTTTGGTAGCCTTTAAAATTTTGAGCGATGACGCCCATGTGATAATATTTATGCTCACGTCGATCAGGCTTATCGGTGAGGGCGTGGTCCCAGACTAAATAAAGTTCACAGCCTAAAAGCGGTTTAAGCTTTCCGCCGTTTTTAGATTTCTTTTGGGCTTCGTTCCAAAAATCGAAAAGACCAAAAAGATTTCCGTGGTCGGTAATAGAAACGGCGCGCATGTTCATATCGCAGGCTCGGTCCATCAATCGATCGATACGGCTGCAGCCATCCAGCATGCTGTAGTCCGTATGTACGTGTAAGTGTACGAAGTCGGGACTGGAATGTTCGTCGGCCATGCGTGAGTAGCATAATAGAGACTCAGGCTAGCAGGAGGGAAGGGAAAACGCTCTAAGAGGGCGACTCACTTGGGTTGCCCCTTGAACAATTTTTTTATAAACTGTTTAAAACTTCCCAAACGGTAATTTATACTCTGAAAGACTCTTTTTATTATCATACTGTTATAGGGCTTACGTGATAAATTAGGCAAATTTAGCTGATTAGCGTATCCCCACCAGAAATCTCCAAGATGGGTCGGGCAATTAATTGACCATGGTTTAATAACGCCAATAAAATGCACAATATTTGAGGCCTTGTATTTAGAAATTATGTCGGACGCAGGTATCTGAAGATTTTTTTCTATAGAAAAACGAAAGTTCCAATTCGGACTAATTAGTATTTTCCTACCTTCTGTGTATTTATTTATAATACATTGGTCAGCCCAAGTAATTTCATTTCTATATTTATTATATATTTCAGTACATCTTTGAAAAAACTGATTATTGCGGAGTTCATCTAAATTAAGAATGAGTACGCCTGAGTTGATGTATTGACCATTTTTAATTTTTGTTATCGAACTAGTTTTTTCCCCATCTTCATCATAAACTCCTCCAATTGAGTTGTTTCCCATTTCCACTTTAAATAATTGGCTGAGATCGGATTGAACTATTAAGTCGCCGTCTAGGTATATAACTTTTGGTTCAGGAATAACTTCCGGAATGATTAGTCTGAGATAGCATGCTAGGCTGAAATGTCCTACTTCTTTCCATTCGCGGAAACAATCGTCACTCACATCTTTGATCGTTACATCAATACCTTTACTCGTGAGAATTTCCTTAATGGGCGTTACAATGCTCACGCTATGATTGGGTATAATCCAATACACTTTTAAATTAGCTCGAGAGTTTACAAATGCAGAAAATGTCGAAACTGCTGCATAATTCACAAATCCAGCATTAAAACAAAAGACAATAGGAATTTTTTCACTCATAAATTACTTTATATTTAAGAATGTTCGCTTGCCGGCTTGAATGACTAGCTCGCCTTGGGGGCGATCAATTATTGCTGCGGGATCGCTGATTTTTTCGTTACTCACTTTAACGGCACCACCCTCAATGAGGCGGCGGATTTCTTTTTTAGAAGGGAACAGTCCAGTCGCCGCTAAGAGATCTACGACGCTAATGCTCGATAAGTTGGGCGCGAGTTTATCCCATGAAAACTCAGGCATATCAGTGCGAACGCCTCCCTTGGAAAATACGGTCTCAAACTCTTGGCGCTCTTTCGCGCCTGCACCGGTGCCATGGAATTTATCGGTGAGTTTAACGGCGAGTTGTTTTTTCATCTCCATCGGGTGTTGAGCCTGGAGGGATTTAATTTCTTCGTCGCCGCACTCAAGGAGCAGTCGGTAGTAAACCCACATGGTGACATCGGGCACGGACATAATTTTGCCGAACATGTCCTTAGGTTTTTCGTTGAAAGCGATATAGTTGCCCAAACTCTTAGACATTTTCTTTTCACCATCGAGACCGACTAACAGCGGCATTCCTAAAACGGCTTGTGGCGGTTGGCCGGCTTTTTCCTGGAGATCGCGACCGACCATCATGTTGAATAATTGATCACTGCCGCCGATTTCGATATCAGCTTTGAGCATGACTGAATCGTGGCCCTGTAAAAGAGGGTAGAGGAATTCGACAATGGATATAGGAGTTTGCTCGCTGTAGCGTTTAGCAAAGTCATCCCGCACCAACATTTGGGCTACAGTCATTTGACGGCTTAAATTGAGTGCATCGAGAAAAGACATTTTTCCAAACCATTCGCTGTTTCTCCGCACTTCCGTTTTTTTAGAATCTAAAATCCGGTAAGCTTGCTCGAGGTAGGTTTGTGCGTTCGATTCGATTTCAGCTTCACTTAAAACGGGGCGGGTGTCTGATCGGCCTGTGGGGTCACCGATACGTGTCGTGTAATCTCCGATGACGAGAACGGCTTGATGTCCAAGATCTTGAAATTGACGTAGTTTATTAAGTACGACCATGTGACCGAAAGTGAGGTCGGGACGCGTCGGGTCTACGCCCAGTTTTACGCGCAAAGTTTTACCGGCGGATAGGCGCTTAATAATTTCCTGCTCACCGATGAATTTTTCGGTGCGGGCCTTCATTGATTGGATTTGTTCCGCGGCGGACATGTTTAATGTTTCTGTAGATATCTTTGGGAAAA
>JBAXIK010000056.1:0-9176 GCA_037138415.1 Opitutia bacterium
GGAATATCCTTTGTTCACCAAGTGTTTAAGACCTAGATGATCCGCAGGTTCACCATAAGGTGCAAAGGCTTGAGCATCAGGCTCGGGGGCTGATACCACGTCACCGGTTACAACCACTGTTTTGTCTACAACCTGATCTAAAACCCGAATCACACTATCGGGCGTGGTTTGGTCTTCTCGAACCTTATCAACGACATCAATCGCTCGCTGCTCGATGGCTATTTTTTGAGGAGGGTCGGAAAATAGGTAAACTCCGAGTATGATTAGAATTAAACCGAATGAAAGTAGAAGGACCCAACCTAAAAATTTTAAGATCTTACTCATTTATTTTCGAAGGTAATAACACTGCCACAACCAGTGAACGAACAAGGCTAAGAAAAGAATCTTTAAAAGTACACTGCGGTTATTTTCGTTGAACGATAAGCGAAGTCGTAAGTGGTCCCGACGAAGCCAAAAAACGGCTGAGTATATCGTCCAGATAAGACCTAAGCAATACAGGGTAAAAACCCCTGGGTTATATTTAAAAGCTGACCAAAAATCGAGGTGGCTTAGTTCACGGGCGCAACGAGTCGCGCCACAACCCAGGCAAGGTATCGTGGTAAACTTGTAAAAAAGACAACTGAGCGAAGTTCCGCCGAGATTAAAAAAGACCAAAGCAAAAATGCTGAAGCAGATAAAAACCAAGGGCCAAACCAACTCGTGATTTGTTTCACCAGGAAAAGCAGGTCTACGAACAAATCGAATCATTACTAAATTACTTTACCCCTACTAATGCGGCAAGGCCAGCACCACAGGCACAAACGCAACAACAGCTAATAAGACCCCACATAAACCATACACCAAAAACCTTAAATGGACTTACCTTCAAAACGGCCGCAGTAGCTCGGCAAGAAATAATAATCGAGGGAATAGCGGAGAGGGCTACTAAAAGAAAATAGATTTTGTAAGGCGCCGTGAGTAGTATCAAAGCAGAGCATAAATTAAGCGCGGATAGGCTGATAATTAAAGCTACAACTGTTTTTTCGAGAGATACATTTTCTCTAAATAGTTTTAATCCAAGCCAGAGAAAAACTCCGAAGAGAGCGATAAAGAAGGGGTAAAATAGAGTGTAACAAATGACTCCAAACCATGCAGCAGCGGGGGCGGTGGTGGTGTTTTCAAGTTGGTGAATAGCATCGGTAAACTTAACCGGGTCGATTGATGATAAAAATTCTGCAATATTTTGGTTAATGTCACTTGTGTGCATTTGTCCAAAGATACTGAAAGGTGCTAATAATAGTGCGGTGATGTAGGCAAAAGCGATGTACTGCTTAAAACCAAAAGTACCGGACGCAAAGGTTGCGTAGGGTGAAAGTAGCGCGCCTTTAATGGTTTCAAAATAACTTCCGAGAGATGGTGATTTTTCCCAAGGAACCGTTATAGAAATATTATTTAATTGAGGAACGACGTCGGGTGGAGCGGCTGGTAAAACTCCGGCGAATTCACTCCACTGAGCGAGCATCACCCAGGTGGACATTCCTTCGCGCCAGGCGAGATCAGTCATTAAAAATCTTCCGCTTTGTAAGCCCGATACAACATCTTCGACTGAAAATACTCCGAGCGATGAAGAAGCGCGGGCGACGTGAATTTGCATAATTTATTTATGCAAAAATGCGATGAAGTCGACAAGCCCAACCTGTGGTTGGGTATTGTCCGATAAAGTGGTGAGGAGGGCGGGACTCGAACCCGCGACCCGCAGCTTAGAAGGCTGCTGCTCTAATCCAGCTGAGCTACCCCCTCATTCCGACAAACCTAGGCGGCTGCCAGAGATTGGGCAAGCCGTCAGAAAATTAACAAATCAAATCTCTAAACTGGCTGAAATCGGCCGAAAGTCCGCTCGGCATGCCCTTATTAATTACCGAAACGGCATCATGTGAGTGCAAGGACTCTAAGTGAGAGCAGGCGATAACAAAATCGCGTACCCGTAAATCGCGATCGAATTGTTCGTAAATAACCCGGGCGGCATCTTCAACAAACTTAGAGTAAGCACCGTTTAATTCAGCAAAGGCCTGTTCATCTTCGCGCTTCACCATGACTTGAGTCTCAGTGTGGATAGCGGCGAGACAGAGTTCCTGCATGTCTTCGATGAATAAACTCTTAGATGGAGAAACCTCCGCAACCACGCGAGCTTTGGAACGTTGCGAGTGAGGAATACCGTAAACTTCGCGCTCTTCGCGGGCGTGTTCGGTTAATTCTGCGGAACAAGGACAAGCCGATGAATAGACGAAATCTAAATGAATGTAGCGACGAACGCGATCGAGATCATCGATGGTTCCTTCTAACACCGCGCGATAATATTGCCAGCCTTCGAGACCCGAGCGTAATGATTTTTGTAAAATAGGATAACGCAGTTCGACCAAGATTCGGGCGCGACTGCAATCGAGGTCCTTCTTATAGCGAATTAAAATCTCTTCAAGTAATTCATGAGAGAGCACACGATCTTTGAATTCGTAGAACGTGCGCATGATGCGCGACATATTAATTCCTTTACGATCAGCAGCGAGCGAGACGGTACCCGTGATGGTGCATTCCAGAGGAACGGGCTTACCGTCGCGAGACAGCACCAACATAGGTAAGCGGAAACCTGAAATACCTACGTGTTGAATAGGCACATTGGCGCCCTGTATCTGCGAGGCGTCTTTATTTTGCATATCGGGCAACGTGGCTCGATAAGCGTCATCGGCCTTAAAATGCTTATCGTAGCTGCGGGAAAGATCGCGGCTGGATAAGGGTGACTTGGGTCGACGAGTCATAGTTTAAAGATTTAGCTTTTAGCGAGATTGGCAAACGGACGACGGAAATTTTTCTCTGCACTGGAGCCACCTGCCGGATTTGAACCGGCGACATTCTCATTACGAATGAGATGCTCTACCAGCTGAGCTAAGGTGGCGGTGCGGAGAAATGTTGAAGATGAGTGTATGCAAACTAAAATCAAGCCTCGGCATCGAGGAAATCCCCTCGCTTCTTCTAAAAAATCGCCCTAAATACGCCCTATCGCTCATGCGTGCTGACCTAATCGCTACTCAATTTGAAGTTCCCGGGCGGTTATTGTCTATTCGCCCGATGGGTAGCGGTAATATCAATGATACCTTTTTAGGGGTCTTCAAAGCGGAGTTTGGTAATTTCTGTATCATTATTCAACGGATTCGAAAAGAGGTTTTTCCGCAACCCGAGATTATTATGAAAAATCTCCGCAAGCTTTCGGAGCATTGTATCAAAGTGATTAATGAAGAAATCGAAGAGTCCGATCGGCGCTGGGAATTCATCCAAATTATAAAAACAAAAACTGGGAAGGATTACGTGCTCGATGAGAATGGTGATCTCTGGCGTGGACTAAAATTTATTGAAGCAGGAGCAGTCTTTGAATCCGTACAAAGTCTCGAGCACGCCTTTGAAGTGGGAGCTACACTTGGACACTTCCATCACATGGTAAGTACCCTGCCCCCTCAGCAATTAAACTACTCACTACCAAATTTTCACATTACCTCGCAGTACCTTTTAGAACTCGAACAAGCAGTCAAAAGTCCGAGTGCAGAAATGTCGATTAACACTTCGCCGACCACCCAAAAGGCGCTCAACTTTATTGGTCAGCGTAAACAAAAAATTCTCGAGTTAGAAAATGCTCTGCAAAAAGGGAAATTAAAATTGTCGGTAACCCATGGCGACCCCAAAGCCGGCAATGTCATGATTCATGAGGAGACGGGACAAGGTCTTTGCTTGATTGATTGTGATACCGTACAGCCTGGATTAATTCTTAACGACATTGCCGATGCCATACGCTCACTATGTAATCCGGCGGGTGAAGACCCCATCGATTTACAGTCGGTTGGCTTAGATTTAAACTTACTCTCTGCCTTCTTTGATGGATATAAATATAAAGCAAAAAACCTACTTAATACTGAGGAAATAAACTATCTTTGGACAGCGCTGCACACCATCACCGTGGAACTCGGGATAAGATTTCTCACAGATCATTTGAGGGGCGATGTTTATTTTAAAGTACGTAAACCTGGGCACAATCTACACCGGGCACTCGTTCAATTTCACCTCGCAGAAAGTATTGAGAATCAAGAATTCGTGATTCGTGAAATTCTAGAGAAACGAAGCGATGATTAAAGCTCCCCCACCCGATGTGTCGTGGATTACAGCGATTGCAGTTTTTCTATTAATCATTCTTATGGCGAGAGGTGCATGGCGCGGATACAAACGTGGACCGCTCCGACAGCTCGCTGGGCCGTTCGCTTTGACGGTCGGCTTAATTGTGGGATGGTTGGTGGGTCGCGAGTGCGGGCATAATCTTTTTCACGGAACGACTTATCCATGGCTTCTTCGTGGCGCCACGGGTGTTGTCCTAGTATCTTGTGCGACAGGGATTTTAGTTTACGGAATGAGTTGGTGGCTCGGCAAAAGACCCGAGGGAATGGATGAGGCGGAGAGTCCAATCCTGGGATCAATTGTCGGTTGTTGGACCGGGCTACTTTATTTCAACTTACTCGTTCTCGTCATTACGACCTGGGCTTCGTTGCAGGAGTTAGTCAGTGGCCCAGAAGCTGCCGAACAGCATTGGGTGGTGCAGACGAGGAATGACTTAGCTGAGACACCCATTACGTCGTGGCTTAAAACGTGGTCACCCCTGCCCGATAAGCAAAGTCACCTCATACGCCAATTAAGGCAGCTCATGGGCAATCCAGAGGCACGCAAGAGGCTCGTAAATACGCCCGAGGTTAGGGCCTTGGCCGCCTACCCCAGTCTATATCAGGCACTCGAGGATAAAAAAGTCCGTGAGTTGTTGAACAACAAGGACTTAAGTGGATTTATCGAACACCCCAAAGTAAAGGCTGTTCTGGCTGATGAGGCGCTACAAATTGAGATAGAGAAAGTAGATTTAGAGTTAATTTTTGAAAAAGCCTTAAAAAACACCAGTCCGTAACAATTTGTCCCTCTTTGGGCTGGAGATGTAACCTCCGAGGATTATAAAATTATCTTCCCCATTTTATCCCTTCATGAAATTACTCCCGATCAGTCTGATGGTTTTATCCTTAACTGGCTACGCTGATGAGAAAGTTAAGCCAGCGACCCCTGCCCCGGAGACACCTAAATCCGTCCAAGTCGAGGTACTCGACTCCAACGGCAAAAAATTTATCCTCGTGAAGAGTATTGAGTCGGCTGAGGAATTTGCTGCGTTCGAAAAAGACGCCCAAGCGATTACGGCAGACCAAAAAGATACTGCCCTGACTAAACAGCTTCTTGATTTAGCTTTAACCACTCCTGAAAAAGAAGCCCGCAGTCGCGAGTTAGACGGTAAATTTAAAAAATTACAGGCCACTAATGCCACCATGGCCAAGACCTACAATTTTGATCTCACTCGCCAATACCTCGTTGTTCCCACTTCCGTGAAAGTTCTGACCATTCTATCGAGCGACGAATATACTAAATTAGCTGCAACAAAGGATTTTAAACCTGACTCCGTTGTTGCGGGTGCTGACGACAAAAAATTACTCCTTCAAGAAACCATCAAAGGCGCGGCTGAAGTTGAAGCTTTTCAGCAACAAGTACGTCGCGTGTTAGAAGCTAAGCGCGGACTCCAACAACTCGTCGAAGCTCAACCACGCTTCACTAAACCCGAAGATAAAAAGAAAATTGAAGAGGCTATTAAAAACACCCAAGCAGAAGTGAATAAGAGCTTAGAAGAATTCAAGAAATCGCGCGGCTACGAAATTCCGAACGAATTCAATATCCAGACCGCCCAAGCTAAACTCTACACCCAGCTCTCCGATGAAGAGCAAAAGAATCTGCAAAACCAGATTGAAGGCAAAGATGCCAAGACCGAAGCCAAGTCAGACAAAAAATAATTTACCCCTAAACAATCATGACCCAACTCACCGATACTGAATCAAAAAAGACGCCGGCCGCTTCACCTGAAGTGGATACCAACCTGCTGACCCATGATAACAAAGTTTTCATTCGCTGGTTAGAAATCAGTGAAGCGAACACGATGTTGAGATTTCAAAGAGATCTCGAAGTGATGCGCAATCACAGCGCCAAGGTCATCCAACTCGCGCAACGTATTGAACAAGCAGTCACTCCTAACGAGAAAGATGTTTTAACCAAGGCACGTGATACTGAATTACAAAACTATCGCAAAAATGACGCCGAATTTGAATTGGTTTATAAGACCAAGACCGATGATTGGATTCTGCGCCCACACTTCCTCCAAAATACTAAGATCAGACTCCTCTCACCGATCTCCGATGACATCATCGATAAGTTACGCAAGGGACCTGACTTCAAAGAGTCCGACATTGTTGCCCGCGGTAACCAGAAGTTAATTTTGCTATCCTCCGTCGAAGGTGACCAAATCCCCCTGCTTGAACGCAATCTGCGCATTGTACAGGCACAACAAACCAGCCTCATCCAACTGCGCGCTGCTGAACAAACCGCTGCTGATGCCGACGCCAAAAAGCGCGTCGTAGACGAAATTGAAAAGGTTACAAAGTCCCTGCAGACCAACGCTGAATTAATGTTAAAGACCTACGGTATCTTCACCAATGATATTGTAGTCGAGAACCTTGGCGGAATTTTATGGGTAGCTCTCTTAGAAGAAGAATTAAAGCGTTACGTAGAAAAGAGAGAAAGCAGCAAAGGAACTAAGCCAGTCGCCGCCGCTACACCTGCTGCTCCCGCTGCAATTGCGCCTAAGTTTGAAGCAGTTAAGACTGAAGCACCTAAGCCAAAAAAAGCTTAAGGCGTTTTTGCCTCCACTAAAAAGCCTGTCGCGAGACAGGCTTTTTTATTTATCAGAATAATTCCCCCTGAGAGGATTTGGGTTTTGGTGGTGGCTCAACTTTCGTGACTTCTGGGCTCACGAGTCCGTGCTTAGTCTGATACTTTCGTAAAGTGGAGTGCATTTCCATCGCCAGAAGAAATTCAGCAACCGCAGCAGTGTCTTCGGTCGCTGCGTTTTCTAGCTCTACTTTAAAGTGCGTTTGGAATCTCACCAAATCTAAATTGCTACGGATGCGATCAGCTTCGGCTTTTATCTGTTCCGCAAAGCGCGCGGGCTCAATGGTGTCGGCCGCTGCCAAAACAGCTTCCAGGCCTCCATACTGCTTTAGCCACTTTACCGCGGTCTTAGGCCCTACTCCTTTTAAGCCGGGGATGTTATCAGATGTATCTCCGATGAGTGCGAGATAATCGGCGATTAAACTCGGCGGCACTCCGAATTTTTCCTCTACCCCAGCAGCATCTAAATGTCTCCATCCCAGTGCCGGATTCGCCGTAGGTGGGGGCGCTAATTGGGTAACGGTTCCACCGACGCATTGTCCAAAATCTTTATCAGCACTGACAATAATACACTCGTGGCCCTGGGCGGATAATTTTTGTACGGCGGTGGCGATTAAATCATCGGCTTCTACTCCACGCTTTTCGATTACCTCAAATCCTAAAAGTACGGTAAGCTTTTTTATTTCAGGCAGCTGTAAAATAATATCTTCCGGAGTGTCGTCACGTTGGCCTTTATACTCAGGTAAAACAGCGAGGTGCCGATCCGATCCGCCTAAATCAAAAAATACTACCGATCGATCGGGCTTTTGACCTTCGCGTAAATCTTGCAGAGATTTTATCCAGCCATGGAGGGCACCGGTAGGAAATTGGTCGGATTGACGTCGCAGATTGGATCGCTCCATTGCGAAGTGACTTCTGAACACCAAGTTAAATCCATCTACAAGTAGCCAGCGCATGGCTACTAGTTTCTCCGAACTGAGCAACACCTCCAGAAAAAAGCAGGCCCACCGCGAAGGTGGGCCCGATTTAAAACCTACTTCCTTTTATAGACTACTGTGCGGCAGGAGCTGGAGCAGTAGGAGCGGCTGGAGTATTGTTAACCTCGATAGGTTCGCGATAAACAGCACCACCTGGGGAAAGAATGACTGGGTTAGAGAAGGTCGAACCCGCACGCATTCCAGGGTAGTTGCTACGTAAGGTCGCGCCACCTGGGGAAACGAGGTTAGCAGTCACGAATACGGTAAGATTACGTTTAACGGTAGACTTACTGTTGGAACGGAAAGCGTTACCGAGGAGAGGAATATCTCCCAGAACTGGAACCTTGTCATTCACAGTCTTAACTTCTTCACGGGTTAATCCACCGATCACTACCGTAGCACCATCAAACACAGTAACGTCCGTTGTTACTTCGCGAGTGGTGAAGATTGGCTGGAAGAAGCCCGAAGGTACCGAGACAGTTACCCCAGCAGAGATAGCAATCGAGGTTCCGCCGTATTCAACGAAGCCTTCGAACTCAACGACCTTAGGCTTTAGGTTTAGGGCGATCGAATCATCAGCGCCGACCGTAGGAGTCACTTCTAAAGTCACACCGACATCTTGAACGGTGAAGTCTTGAGGTGTGCCAGCGGTGATCGCTACAGCGTCGCCACCCGTTGCGGAGGCAGCTGAAACCTGGGCTTGGACGTCGCCGTAAGACTGAGGATAGCGAAGTAATTGAGCGATTTTAACAATCGCCGTTTTACCATCCAATACGGTGAGACTTGGAGCGGACATTAAATCTGCACCAGAGTTTTGCTCTATAGCTTTCAGGAAGATGGAGAGATCGTAAGAACCAATCGTTCCAATTTGTCCCATGGCGTAACCTGTTGTACCCGTGTTAGTCGGGCCACCAAAGTTAGATGAAGTACCGCCATAATTAGCAGTAGGGTATGCTGGAGGTATATTTGTTATAGCGGTGGTGGTTTTATTTACACCCGTACCACTGACAATCTGTCCATTGCTCGATGTTGAAGTGCTTCCGTATACGTCGTTGATAGAGCGTAGGTTGGTTTGTGCACGAACACCATTGGTATTCGATAAGCGCAGATTGCTACTCAACTCATTGAGTGAAGATTCGGAAACTTCGATGAACTTAGCTTCGATGTGAACCTGTTTAATATCGGAGTAACGACGAAGAATATTACGGATACGTTCAAGGTTCTTACGGTTCTGGGTAACGATGAGTGTCGTACCATCATAATTAAGCACCGCACCTTGAACTTCGAAAGATACGCCCGAGCGAGTTAAGAAGTTTTTGATACCTTCATTGCGAGGGTTAACATCACCAGAGCCTGAGCCCGTGGTAGAACTTGCGC
>JBAXIK010000057.1:0-8836 GCA_037138415.1 Opitutia bacterium
TCGTTCTTCTCGTTCTTCTCGTCATTCTTCCTCTTCGCACCCTTCTCGTAGGGGTGAACGCAGTTCCGACTATCCCAGAGACCGTTCTTCTCAGGGCGACTTCCGCGGTGACAGTAGTTCACCAGTGGGCCCCGAAGACTCTTCTTCACCCAGACTTTAAGCGTTTTTGATTCGGACGACGAAGTAAGGAATCGCGCAGCCGAGTACGATGGCCGCTCCGGCGGGAATGCCTTGGAAGGTGTAGGAAATAATCAGACCCAGTGTGCCCCCGCCGCAGGCGCAGAGTACACTCCAGAACATCACTTCCTTTAAATTTTTTCCGATTAAAACACCGGTTGTTGAAGGAATAATAAAAAGAGCTGTAGTAAGGAGTGCTCCCACTAAACGCACACTGGCCACTGCCGCTAAGGCAATCAAGATGAGTAGCACGGATCTGAGTAATCCCGGTCGCGCACCTAAGAGGTGAGCATATTCTTCGTCAAAAGACGCCAGCTCTAACTCTTTATGCACCAGTCTTAGGCAAAAAAGAACAACGCCCGTGGTGCCTAAAATCACTCCAATGTCTTCGGTGCTGACGGAAACAATGCTTCCAAAAAGCAGCCCAGTAAAATCGCGCCACGAATGGGATAGCCCCATGAAGGCGATACCTAGAGCGAACATCACCGAGAGCATTACGCCAATCGCACTGTCCTCGCTACTTCCCTTGCGCGATGAAATCCACGCAATCCCTGCGGCAGTGAGTAATGCTGCAATGAGCGCACCCCAGTAAGCAGAAAATCCAAGGAGCACTGCCCCCACGACGCCTGGTAAAATCGAATGAGTCATGGCGGTGCTGATGAATGACATTCGTCTTAAAACAATATAAGAACCTAAGCACGCAGCGGAGATTCCGCTTAAAAATAAAGCGAGGAGTGCACGCAGGAAAAAGTCTTCCTGAAAAGCGCATAAGAAGTTGCTAAGCATAATGATTTTTATGCCCCGCACAGGCGTGAGTGGTTTTTAAACTACCGTCGCGAATCTCCAAGACTCGATCGAATTTTTGCGAATCTGCCGTCTCGTGTGTCGCCATAATCACGGTGAAGGAATTATTTTTGTGAAAAAGAAAGTTTTCCACAATCTCTCTACTTTTCGTATCGAGCGCAGCGTAGGGTTCATCTAAGAGGAGAATCTTCGCGCCCTGTACGGCGGCTCGTGCTAACAGTCCGCGTTGTAATTGACCGCCCGAGAGAGTGTGCACTGAGCGATCCACTAAATCTTCCAACTCTAAAAGCTTAAGGGCTGAAGCCACTTTTTCATCGGCATGATGGCACTCTTCAAACCATCCGTGGTGGGCGTAGGTGCCCATTTGTACGAGTCTTTTAAGTTGAAGTGGAAAATCAGGATTTAATTGAGGACTCTGCGCCAAGTAGGCAATTCGGCTGCGACCGAGTCGTGGCTCACTACCAAATAATTTAATCTCTCCCGAATAATCGGGCACCAAACCTGCCAGTGTTTTTAGCAAGGTTGATTTTCCGGAACCGTTAGGGCCAATCAGAGCCGTGCGACAGTGAAAAGGAATTTCAAAACTGACATTAGAGAAAACAGGGGAGTTCTGAGATTTAATCTGCACGGCGAGATTTTTTACTTCCACGGCCCAATCTCCAGACTCACTGCTTTCAGGAGCCGCATACGGCACGGCAGGAAACAAATTACTAAATGCTTCCGAAAATAATTTCCTCAACTGGTATCCGCTGGAGTGCATTAATTTTTTAGAGCTTCTGAAATTTTATTGGCGTTGATGAGCATCATACTCGGCCAAGTATCACCCGGGGTTCCACTTTTTTCAAGGTACTCCACGGTGAGGGGAAGGGGCGGATTAATTTTCGCATCTTTGGCGAGTTGTTGGGCGACGCGATTATTTTGGCCAGCGTCGCAGGTAATCACCCGGATGTTTCGAGCTTTGATCAGTTTTAAGAGTTGAGAGTATTTTTGCGCCGAAGGATCGGCAGATTCCGCTTCAGGGCTCTCGAGTATACTGCCCGCCACTTCGAGATTAAATGCCTCGGCAAAAGCAGATAGATTGGGATGCTGGGTGATGATAATTCGGCGATTTTTTGGAACTGTAGTCAGGGCCCGAGATACTGATAAATCCACATCATCTATTTCTGTAAGTAATTGATTTAGATTAACTTCCGAACTTAATTTTCGAATATTGAGTCCGCCGTGAAGTGTTTTCACCATGGCTTTGGAAATGGCTGGATTCATCCAGGGGTGAGACACTTGGCTCGAGCTTTCGTTGATCCAAATGACCGATGCCGAGCGGTTATTGGCCTTAATCCAGTCATTTAGCCAAGGTTCAGATTGTGGGTTTAGACCAATAATTACCAGTGATTTAGAGAGTTTCAGACTATCCGAGGGGCTTAATTGATAGCCATGAAGTTCTCCGCCGCTTGGGATGATGGATTGATGGATAGCACCGGGACTAGTCACTAGTTTCCCAACCCAATAATCAATAATTGTGAAGCTCGATGTTATTTGCGCCTTAGCATCAATAAAAAGCCCTAAATAGAGGCCGCTAAGAGTGATCCATTTGAGCATAGGATAGGGTGTAAATCCCGACGCATTTTAATGCAAGTTATTTGCATCTAAATATTGGTTCCCCGCCTTTTTTACGTTTGCCAATAGGGTAACGAATCCTACCGATAGATTGCTTATGCCCCTTAATAAAGCCGTGCACACCGTACTCCTGGTGTTGGTTTTTTTCCCCGTAGGATTGTTCGCCCAAGCGACTTCCACCCAGGGGGCTAATGCTGCGTCCGAAAAGGGCCAGACAACGAATGCAAAGTCGGTGATTGTGGTGAAAGATGTTAAGTTTTTTCAGCATAGATTGGGCGGACAAATTAACCCCTGGAATCGGATGCAGGTTGAGGTTGCCGCCAATTATAATCCCGATCCTAAGGCCTTAAATAAAACCTGGGTCGATAAAATTAAGCTAACGGTTACACAGGTTTATAAAACTAAATCCACGAAGCCCGAAGATTGGAATTATTACCGCTCGGCGGTCACTATTTTAACCCTCGAAGTAAACCAGCCGCGCACGATTTCGTTTTATTTACCGGGAGACGTGGTCAAGCGCGACAACCTTCGCAAAGAGCCCGACTTTTATTACGTCCAACCCGAAGTATCGGGAAATGAGGAACCGCTTTTTGATGCGAAGGGCAGTGTAATTGCCGAGCAGTCTCGCGCCATTTCTCGCGACTTGTCCCAAAAGAAAAACTTCGATGGAGCGAAAGATGTCGCTGATCGCTGTGCTGGAAATAACCCCGGCATCCTGCGTCCCCAGTTTCTGGTTAATTACCCCGAGGTTCCCAACGTAGTCCCTCCTAGCCCTGAATTCATTCGGGAAGATTTATCCGCCAAATAACCCACTTTATTTTTGAAGAATGAGTAAGAAAAATTTAATCGTTAACCTCGCTGCTTCGCACGTTTCCATTTCGGCATTTCGTACTGATGGCGTAAAGTTAATATTAGAACAATTTTACACCGAGGACTTAACTCCCGCTCTCGGTGACGAAGAATGGATTAATGCAGCGACGAGTGCGGTCGCTCGTTTGGCTTCCAATAAAAATATTAAGGGCACTGCCACCATCATCGTCCCCAGTTTTTTACTTTTACAAAAAGCGCTTAAAGTCGCCCAAGTAGAGAGCGCCCGTCAGGCCCAGATTATCGCTTTTGAGGCGCAAAATAATATTCCTTATCCGCTTAATGAAGTGGTTTGGGATAGTCAGATTATGTCAACGGACGGGGTAGAAGCAGAAGTTTTACTTTTTGCTCTACGTACCGATCAAGCTGGTCGTATTGCTAACGCTATCGCGCAGACTGGGATTCGTCCGCAAGTTATTCAAGCGGCACCTATTTTAGATGTACAGGCTCAACAATTTGTCAGCGGTGGTATCGTCGAAGATGAAGACGTATTATTTATCAATGTGGGCGCGCGCACCACAGGATTAAGTTTTATCAGTTCGAAGGGAACGAGTATTCAAGCCGCTAATCTCGGTGGAAATTTACTCACCCAAGGAATTTCGGATAATACCGGACAGCCCGTGATTAATGCCGAGTCCCTTAAGGTTGGATTCTTCACGCACGTCATTCAATTACCCGAGACGGATCCACAGTTTGCTATTTTAGAAGCGAACAAGCAGAGCTTTAACCGTCGCTTGAGTCAGGACATTAATCGTCGCCTCATCAGCATCAAGCGCTTGGGTCGTCGTCCGACCAAAATTATTATCACGGGTCGCAGTAGCCAAGTACCTGGCTTGAGCCAACAGTTGAGCGAAGCACTCGCTTTGCCGGTCGAAGAATTTAATCCGCTCGGCGTTATTTCGCTGAGCTCCGAGATTAATGCGGAATATGTCATGCAGCATATCCACCAACTTTCGGAAGTAGTCGGAGAAGCTTCTCGCTTACTTTCACCTACAGCGTTGGGTGTGAATTTAATTCCCCGCGATATCGCCGGACAAATCAGTTTCGAGTCACAAAAAATTAAGTTCGTGTTTGCTGCGCTACTCTTGGCCATCGCGCCCGTACCGATCTTGCTTACGCTTAATGCAGGGGTCGATTATAACAAAGAACAAACCAAGACGCTGAAGAAGAAATCGGATGAACTGATTAATTATCAAAATACGATTAAACAAACCCGTGAAGACTCACTGGCTGTTTTAGCAGTGAATCAGCAATTGGAGTTCGTGGTTTCCAATTCCCCTAACTGGCCGATTTTCCTCGCCGATTTACAGTCGAGAGTGCTCACCGCTAAGAATACTTGGATTGAGGAATTACGTGTTCGCCGCGAGCCCGCCGTTATCGCCACAACGAGTACAGATCCCGACGCATCTAGAGTCGCCACTAACGTCACCAAAATCACGATCACCACGCGCACCTTGCTGGAAAAAGTCCCCCCCGGAAAATCCTTCAAGGCTCAAGAGTTCAAAGAGCGTAAGGCTGCCTTACTGGAAAGTCTCAAAAAATCCCCCTTCGTTGCCGAAATTCCTGAAGATGAAATCAAAGTAGATTTCACCAAGGAGGCCAACGTTCCACGCACCACGCTTACGCTGGTGATTAAATTCGAAAAAACTCTTTAATTGCCATGGAAAATTTTAAAAAGAATAAGGGTTTTTACACTCTCGTCGCCATTCTCTTAGCTGGTTTTATGGCTGGCGTAGTATTTTGTTTTTTGAGCAATAGCAGTCGAGCGGAAGAAGAAAAGAAACTCACCGCTCAGCTCGGTAAATATCGCGCGCTCTTGAAAGGTCAGGAAATTATTTCAGGCGTGCCTCCTGTTTCTTTAACCTCAACTAACGTCGGTGTTTCCAAGCAAGATCACGATGCCTTAGTTAAACAGCGCGATGATCTCCGTTTGGCTATTTCCGCAGTATCGACCAATCGATTTGTGGGGAAGGAAAACTTAGCGAGTTCGGATTTAGCTTCATCGATTAAACAGAACGTGGATGAGTGGACCAAGTTAGCCGCTGATAAAGATATCCGAATGCTTCCTAATGAGAAATGTGAATTTGGTTTCCGCCGATACATTCGCAATCCCGGCACCTCGCCTAAAGGTACGACGTTGGCGAAGGTTGATCAGCAATTACAGATTATTGATTTTATTTATCGTACACTCATTGATTCTCGTCCTAACACGCCCAACCGCAGCGCTATTTTATTACAGTCCATCGATCGCGAACCGATTGAAACTTATGAAGCTATCGCTGCAGGAAAACCTAACGCTGGTACTTTTGGACCCGTCGAAGGTGCTCGCGGCGAAAACGATGAATTTTTACCCACTCGCACCTTCCGTAATCCACCTTTGATTGACGGACTTTCTTTCCGTGTTCGTTTCGTCGCAACCACTCCTACACTGCGTACGTTTATTAATAAAATTCGTAATAGCGGACGTCCGTTAGTGATCACCACGATTGAAATTAGCAATCCACAGGCCGAGTCGCTGAAGGTTTTAGGAACCAATGCGATTGCTAATCTGGGCTCCTCCGGCCTGGTTGCTGCTGAACCGTTAGACTTTACTGCTTCACCCGTTCTTGGTTCTACTGGCAGTCCAACCGCTCCAGCCAAGGAAGAACGTAAAGTGGTCGTTCGCCAAAATTTTTCGGAAATCACTCTACAAATCGATTATCTTTTGGCCCCCGAAGATAAGCCCGTCGCCGACGCTGAGCCTAAAAAATAAAACAAACACACCACGATGAATTTCAAAAAAGACTTACTGGCACTTTTAGTTGCTCTAGGAGTGTTGATTTTATCAGTCCTCGGTTATGTAGCGCTCGATCAAGGTTTGTTCGGTGTCACTCCCTTGGTTCCATCGGATGAAGACCGTTCCAAAGCGATTCCTGAATTAAAGCAAGAGCCTGCTGGCACGGCGTACCCTGCGACTGCTAAGTTAACTTTAAATCCAGAGATCAAAGATTGGTTTACTCCTGAAGAAAATGACGACGGTTGGGATTACGATCTTTTCACCACTATCGATATCGCCTGGGATCCTTCCCAAGCCGAGTACGTTCCAGCTAACAAGAAGGTGATACCTCTGCCACCTTTTGGTGTTTCACTGGTCAGTGTTGGTCACCCTACTTATCCTTACGTCTTGCGCTCCAGTATGCCTGCGAAGTCCGGCAAGGAAGAAGACCGAGAGTTCTCCATTGAGAATACCCAAACCAAAGAATGGTTTGAGAAATGTCGACTAAAGCGCCCTCTGAATGACAAGACTCCGGTTTACCCCATGGAGTACAAGTTGGTTAAACAGCCAGACGGCATTCAACAAAAGACTTTAGTTCTCGATGACAGATTATTGGGCCGCAAGGTCACGATTAATGATGAAAAGCCCCTTGAGTTTGAGGACACAATCGACGTGGTGATTACCGCCACCGACGACCAAGCAAAATCATGGACTTTTCATAAGAAAGGCGATGATTTTAAGTACGAAAAGGCTCGTTACATTATCAAAGACATTGACTTAGTAAACAAGACCGTGACCGTTGAGAAGAAGTACGTTCTCGACCCCAAAAAGGGTCAAAGATCCGACCAACAGGTTCTATCCCTACCTGTTCCCGTAAATCCCAAATCTACGCCCCCCACTTCCAAGGAAAAAGAAAAAACCAAACTTACTAAATAATTTACCTACTTTAAGCTCCGATGAAAACTATCACACGAAATACATTTGCTTGGGCCACTCTCGCCGCTGTCATTGCGGTTGGCTCTTTAATCGCTCAGGACGGCGATCCGATTAAGCAAAAGACGCAAATTCTTTCCGAGGCACTCAAGGCCCGCGAAGAAGGCGACTTGAAAACCGCTCGCGACCGCTATGAAGCACTCCAAAAATTAGATCAAGCCGATGAAGGTGCTAAAGAGGGTTTAGCCGCGGTTAACGCAGCTATCTCCGCCGCTGAAGCAACCAAATCCGGTGCTCCAGTCGTGGCTGAACCAGTTGCCGTAAAACCTGCCGCGCCCGCAAAGCCAGCAGACCTCATCGCCACCGTTGAATCATCTCACCAAAATCTCTACCGTGAAGTTGAGACCGCCATCGCTAAGGCCAAGGAATCAGCCGACCAAGCCAATTACAAAGAAGCACTCAGAATTCTCGATGGTGCTAATGGCGCCCTTCCTAGCAATCCAACCGCGCAGGCATTACGTGACGAAATCGCTCTCACTCGCCAAGATATTCTCGGTCGCCGTGAAGCTGGTGATCAAGGAACTGATGCGATTGCTCGTGCTGAAATCGACCGCATTGCAAAATTAAATGATGTTAAGATCAGTGCATCGACCGCGCTCGTCGTTGAAGCTGAAGGTTTAATTCGCGACGAAAGTTATGACTTAGCGAAAGAAAAATTAGATAAAGCCAAACAAGGTCTACCTAATAACATCGCTACCGCGAAACTCGCTGCCCGCATCAAAAACGATGTCGCTGCGATTTTCTCTCGTCGTGCTCTCGCTGCTATTGAGGCCCGCGAAATGACCAAGGCCGATGGTTATATTAAAGATTTCGAAAACCTCAAAGTAGATGAAGCCGCTGCAGTCGCACTGCGTGCAGAATTTAACGACAAGAAGTCCGATCCTACCTACCGCAACATTGATGACCTTTCACCTGGTCTCCGTGCTAAGGATCTCAAAATCGATGAGCTCTTAGTTAAAGGTCGTGCTCGTTATCTCTACGGAGATTACACCGGTGCACTCGACGCCTATCGCGAAGTTCTTCAGTATCAGCCAAACAACTCGGAAGCCAAAGCTTTCCAAGTTCGTATTCGTCAATTCGTCTCCGAAAATTCTGGTGCATGGAATCGTGGCGTCACCAAAGGTAAGATGTTTGAGTTGCTCGATGAGAGCTGGAAACTTCCTGAAGTTTATAACCGTGAAGTCGTGGGTACCACCGGCAAGACCGACACTGATCCTACCATTGATAAACTCCGCTCTATCACTGTACCTGAAATCAATATCCGCGACATGCCATTTGATCGCGCCATCACCCAACTCATCAACATTTCCCAATCCTACGATAAGGAAAATAAAGGTGTGAACATGGTGGTTATCGATCCAGATCGCAAAAATCCTTCGGTTAATATGACCCTGCGCAACGTCTCCTTAGAGAAGGCGATCGATTTAATCACTAAGCAGGTCAACTTCACTTACACCATCAATCAAGGGATTTTAGAAATCCGTCCTGACTCTGGTTCGAACGATTTAGAAACTGAATTCTTCCCACTTAGTTCCGCTGCTGAAACTAAGATGACTGGTTTAAATACTGGAGTGTCTGCTTCGACCACAGGCGGCGCCGCCAATCCATTCGGCGCAAGTTCTACCA